>JAQUHM010000128.1 GCA_028683595.1 Geobacteraceae bacterium
CCTTTTCCGGCGACTTGGTCAGGACATACATCTCTTCCGGCGCTTCGGCATAGGGATCTTCCAGGATTCCGCCTTCGAAGGAAATATGCAGAAGGTTACGGTCAGAGGACCAGGGCCGTTTCTTGGTTACCGGAACCGGGATGCCGTTTTTCTTGGCGTAATCCAGAAGTGCCTGGCGGCTGTTCAGGTCCCAGGTGCGCCATGGGGCAATGATAGTGATACCGGGGTTGAAGTGGTAATAGGTAAGTTCGAAACGAACCTGGTCGTTCCCTTTGCCGGTGGCACCGTGTGCCACTGAGTCAGCTTTTTCAATCCTGGCTATCTCCATCTGACGTTTTGCAATCAGCGGCCGGGCAATGGAGGTGCCGAGGAGGTAGGAACCCTCGTAGATGGCGTTTGCGCGAAACATGGGGAAGACGAAATCCTTGACAAACTCCTCCCGCAGGTCGTCGATATAGACCTTGTCGGCGCCGGTTGCGATGGCCTTGTCACGGACCGGGGTCAACTCGTCCCCTTGCCCCAGGTCGGCGGCGAATGCCACCACCTTGCAGCCATACTCGTTCTTCAGCCACTTGAGAATGATGGAGGTATCGAGACCGCCTGAATAGGCGAGGACTATCTTTTTAATTTCTTTCTTGGCCATAAGGTTCTCCTTTGCAAATATATAGTAACATGCTAAATGGCGATTCCTGACAGGTAGCTAACCCATCAAGCTGGCCATAATTGCTTTTTGAATGTGTAGCCGGTTTTCCGCCTCGTCCCAGACTACCGAGTTGGGTCCTTCAATGACCTCGTCAGTGATTTCCTCATCCCGGTGAGCCGGGAGGCAGTGCATGACGATGCAGTCGGGCTTGGCGAGCTTCAGGGTTTCGGCATTGAGCTGGTAACCGGCAAAGGCTTTCTCGCGGGCCTTCTGTTCCTCTTCCTGCCCCATGCTGGCCCAGACATCGGTGTTGAGGACGTCAGCATCCTTTACCGCAGCCTTCGGGTCATCCGTCAGAACGATGGAAGCTTTCCCGTTGGCGTGCGCCCATTCGAGAACTTTCCGGTCCGGCTGATACCCCTGAGGGCAGGCGAGGGTCAGGTCGAATCCAAAAATTGCGGCCGCCTCGATCCAGGTATTGGCCATATTATTGCCGTCACCGACCCAGGCGAATTTCAAACCATTATAGGTGCCTTTATGTTCGATCACGGTCAGGAGGTCAGCCATGATCTGGCAGGGATGAAAGAGGTCGGTCAGACCGTTGATGATCGGGACCGTGGCGAAACGTGCCAGTTCCTCGACGATTTCCTGGCCATAAGTGCGGACCATGATGCCGTCACAGAAGCGGGAGAGGGTTCGCGCGGTGTCTTTGAGCGGCTCGCCGCGGCCCATCTGGGAAGTGCCGGAAGAAATAAAAAGTCCGTGGCCTCCCAGCTGGTAGATGCCAACTTCGAAGGAAACCCTGGTGCGGGTGGAAGATTTCTCAAAGATCATAGCAAGGGTTTTTCCCTTGAGCAACCGATGCTTTTCTCCGTTTTTCTGTTTCTTTTTCAATTCCAGGGCCAGCTCGAAGAGGTCGTCGAGCTCCTTTTTGGAAAAATCGTGAAGAGCCAGGAAATTTTTATTCATAGTAGTATCCTCCAGGGCAGGAACGCTCGTTGTGCGCCTGCAACATCACAGGGAAATTGTGTTCTGCTGCCCGGCCGTTCTTACTAAGCGGGCTGTACTTCCGACAAAATTGTCTCCAGAATTCGAATCATCTCGTCAATCTCTTGTTCCTGAACGATAAGTGGCGGTACAAAACGAAGCACCCGGTCCTGTGCTACATTGATCAGCAGACCTTTTCCCAAAGCTTTTTTGACGATTTCTGAGCCGGGAATGGAAAGTTCTGCTCCGATAATCAGGCCGATACCGCGGACTTCAGTGATGAAGGCAAATTTTTCCTGCAGTATTTTCAGCTGCCCGGTAAGATAGTCCCCCATCTTCACGGTGTGCGCCAGGATGCCTTCATCCAGTATCGTTTGGACTGCGGCGAGTGCGGCCGCCGTCACCAGCGGGTTGCCGCCGAAAGTGGATCCATGGGTGCCGGGACCGAAGGACTCGGCAAGTTCTTCCCTGGCAAGCATAGTGCCGATGGGGGCGCCGCCCGCAAGGGCCTTGGCCAGGGTCATGATGTCCGGTGTAACGTCGAAGTGTTCGTAGGCGAAGAGCTTGCCGGTTCTGCCGATGCCGGTTTGTACCTCATCAAAAATAAGGATCAGGTTGTTTTCGTCGCAGATGCGGCGCACTTCACGGAAGTACTCGGCAGATGGAATCACCACTCCGCCTTCGCCCTGAATCGGCTCCAGCATCACGGCGCAGGTGAGCGGCGACACGGCGGAGCGCAGGGCATCGGCATCGTTGAACGGCACGTGCTTGAAGCCGTGCAGAAGCGGGTCAAAGAAGCGCTGCACCTTTTCCTGCCCGGTGGCCGAGACGGTGGCCATGGTCCGGCCGTGGAAGGAGGAAATTGCCGTGATGATTTCAAACCGCTCCGGCCCGAATTTCTCGCGGCTGTATTTCCTTGCCAGCTTGATGGCTGCTTCGTTTGCTTCGGCGCCGCTGTTGCAGAAGAAGGCCCGGTCAGCAAATGAGTGCGTGCAGAGGAGTTCTGCCAGCTCAATCTGCTGCGGAATATGGTAGAAATTGGAGCAGTGGATCAGCTCTCCGGCCTGTTTCTGCAGGGCAGCAACAACGCGAGGATGGCAGTGCCCCAGGTTGTTGACCGCTACGCCTGCGAGGAAATCCAGGTAGCGCTTGCCGTCTGCGTCCCAGAGGTAGCAGCCTTCTCCCTTGACCGGTACCAGAGGATACCTGCCGTAGGTCTTGATGATGTATTTATCGGCTTTTTCAATCCATTGCTTGGAATTCATAGGTTTTCCCGTTCTTTCGAAAATGTGTAGGGGCGAACCCGTGTGTTCGCCCTTATGCCGGGCAGACACACGGGTCTGCCCCTACAGAAACCTGAAAAGGCAAATCAGCTTATGATCTTATTTCCGTTCCGATACCGACGTCGGTGAAGATTTCCAGCAGCACCGCATGCTCCACTCGGCCGTCAATGATGTGGGCCTTTCCGGCTCCCTCCTCCAAGGCATCGAGACAGCAGGTGACCTTGGGAATCATACCACCGACGATAACATTGTCATTGATGAGCCGTGTGACCTGGGCGAAAGGGATGCTGGTAAGCAGGTTGCCGTCCTTGTCCTTGACTCCGGACACGTCGGTGAGGAGAATCAACTTTTCGGCCTTGAGGGCACCGGCAATCTTGCCTGCCACCAGGTCCGCGTTGATGTTGTAGCTTTCACCGTCGACTCCGACGCCGACCGGGGCGATGACCGGGATAAAGCGTTCCTTTTCCAGCGTCTCGATGATCGAGGGATCCACCTTGATGATTTCTCCCACAAAGCCCATGTCGACCAATTCGGGTTTACCGTCGTCCCCGGTAATCTCCTGGAGGTGCTTTTTGCAGAGCAGCAGCCCTCCGTCCTTGCCGGACAGGCCGACGGCCTTGCCGCCGTGCTGGTTCAGGTAGCCTACCACCTCGCGGTTTACCTGGCCGGTGAGCACCATTTCCACCACCGACATGGTGGCGGCATCGGTTACCCGCATGCCGCGGACAAACTCGGATACGATGCCGTAGCGCTTCAACGTCTCGTTGATCTGGGGTCCGCCGCCGTGGACAATCACCGGGTTGATGCCGATGTATTTGAGGAGGATAATGTCCAGGGCGAATGATTTTTTCAGTGCTTCGTCGGCCATTGCGTGGCCGCCGTATTTGATGACGATGGTTTTGCCGCTGAAACGCCGGATATAGGGGAGGGCTTCCAGCAGGGTATGGGCTTTCTCGATCAGTTTTTGCACGGATTATTTCCTCTCTGTTTTACCCAACCAGTTCGTAGAGCTTCTCCAAGGCCTCGCCCAGCTTTTCCGGCAGGCTGCCGCCGGCCTGGGCCAGTTCCGGTTTGCCGCCGCCGCTGCCGCCGATGATCGGTGCCAGACCCTTGATGAGATCACCGGCCTTGAAGCGGCTGGTGAGATCCTTGGTGACCGCTACCAGCAGGGTCGCTTTGCCGTCCTTTTCCGTGCCGATGGCGATGATGCCTGATCCGATGCGATCCTTCAGGGTGTCGGAAAGCTCCCGAAGTCCTTTGGGGTCGTCCACATCCACCTTGACAGCGAGAGCCTTGATTCCGCCGATTTCCCGGACGCCGCTTAGGAGATCGGCTGAGGTGGAGGCGTTGAGGCGACCCTGGAGGGTTTCGATTTCCCGCTGCAGCTCTTTCTGGCGTGCAACGATCCGCTGTATCTTTTCGACGGTTTCGCCCCCCTCGGCTTTTACCATGGAGGCGATTTTTTTCTGTTCATCCTCCAGACGCCGGGTATACCGTAAAGCCTCCATTCCGGTGAGGGCCTCGATACGCCGCACTCCTGCTGCAATGCCTGCTTCGGAAAGTATCTTGAAGAGTCCGATGTCGCCGGAGGCACGCACATGAGTCCCGCCGCAGAGTTCGCAGCTGACTTCCCCGACCCTGACAACACGGACAGTATTACCGTATTTTTCGTCGAAGAGTGCCGTTGCGCCGCTTTCCAGGGCCTTTTCTATGTCCATTTCCCGGGAAGACACATCGGAGTTGTCCATGATGTAGGAATTTACCAGATCCTCCACCCGCTCAAGCTCCTCTCCTGTCATTGCCGAATAGTGGGTGAAGTCGAAGCGGAGTCGTTCGTTGTTCACCAGGGAGCCGGATTGTTTCACATGCTCACCGAGAACCTGGCGGAGCGCAGCCTGAAGCAGATGGGTAGCGGTGTGATTGCGGGCCGTTGCTGTCCTGTTCTCGGGGGCAACCTTCAGGTCCACGGCATCACCGACTCTGACGCTTCCTTCCCTGACCCGTGTCCGGTGGACAATAAGATCCGGGAGCGGCTTCAGCGTGGTGATGACTTCCAGGTGGGCATTGCCGGTGGATATCTCGCCGGTATCGCCTGCCTGCCCGCCGCTCTCGCCGTAGAAGGGGGAGGATTCTGTTACCAGGTCCACCTCAGCTCCCGTTTCTGCCGCTTCGACCGGGTTTCCTTCCTGCAGCAGGGCGGTGATGACCGAATAGGCGGTCCGTTCGTTATACCCCGTGAAAGTGGTGCGGAGTCCCTGGCCGTGGAGGGTCTTGTAGACGGCGGACACCTGTTCTTCACCGGAACCTTTCCAATGTCCCCGTGCCAGTTCCCGCTGCTTTTCCATGCAGCCTTCAAAGCCGGCCTCATCCACGGTAAATCCTTCCGTGCGGACGATGTCGGCAGTAAGGTCCATGGGAAAGCCGAAGGTGTCATAGAGTTTGAAGACTACCTCTCCGGGGATTTCCTTTATTCCACGGTTTTTCAGGATGGCCATCTCGTCGTTCAGAATCCTGAGGCCGTTGTCCAGTGTCTCGGCAAAGCGCTCTTCCTCGGCCCTTACGACCTTCTTGATATATTCTTCCCGTTGCATGAGGTCCGGGTAGGCCTCGCCCATGACGGCGATAACTGCGTCCACGGTCCGGTAGAGTACCGGTTCTGAAAAGCCGAGCATCTTGGCATGACGGGCGGCGCGTCGCATGATGCGGCGCAGGACGTAGCCCCTGCCCTCGTTGCTGGGCAGGACACCGTCGCAGATCAGGAAGGTAATGGCCCGGGAATGGTCGGCAATAACGCGCATGGAGACATCGTCTTTCTCATCCTTGCGGTACTGTTTGCCGGAGAGCTTCTCCACGTGGCGGATAATCCCCTGGATCAGGTCGGTGTCATAGTTTGAGGTGGCTCCCTGCATGACCGTAGAAATTCGTTCCAGGCCCATTCCGGTGTCTACCGAGGGCTTCGGCAGCGGGGTCATGACCCCTTCTTCATCACGATTGAACTGCATGAAGACGTTGTTCCAAATCTCCATATAGCGGTCACAGTCGCAGCCCACTGCGCAATCAGGACTGCCGCAACCGGTCTCCGGGCCGTTGTCCCAGAAGATTTCAGTGCAGGGGCCGCAGGGGCCGGTGTCGCCCATGGACCAGAAATTATCCTCATCAAAGCGGAAGATCCGATCAAGAGAAACTCCTTCCTGCTCGTGCCAGATAGTGGCCGCTTCGTCGTCGTCCTTGTAAACACTCACGTAGAGACGGTTTTTGTCCAGCTTCATCTCCTGGGTGAGGAATTCCCAGGCAAAGGCAATCGCCTCTTTCTTGAAGTAGTCACCAAAGGAGAAATTGCCCAGCATCTCGAAAAAGGTGTGGTGGCGGGCGGTTCGGCCAACGTTTTCCAGATCGTTGTGCTTGCCTCCTGCCCGTACGCACTTCTGGGAACTGCAGGCGCGGATATAATCACGCTTTTCCAGTCCGAGGAACAGGTCTTTGAACTGGTTCATGCCGGCGTTGGTAAAGAGCAGCGTCGGATCGTTCTTTGGAATAAGGTTCGAGCTGGAGACAATGGTGTGTCCCCGGTCGGCAAAAAATTTGAGGAATCTTTCCCGTACTTCTTTTCCAGTCATTGTTTCTCCTGCAGTTTTAGAAAATTGGATAATAATTGATGTACGTGCAACATAATTGAATCACTCGGTTTGCACCGGAACAGACCAGGCAGATCATGCAGAACGTGCCCCTGCTGCTTCGTAAACAAGAAAAGGGCGTGTCAGCTACTCTTCCCTGTCGCGGAAAACCCGGACGATTGCCGCGAGTGAGAATCCGCGGCGTTGAAAGTAGCTGATGACCCTTCTTTTCTGGCGTTCATCCGCCTGGTGCGGGTCAAAGCCCTGGAACTTCCGTGCCATCAGCTCCGAGAGGGTGGCGATCTCTTCGTACTCGGTGCCAAGCGAGGCAAGGGTATCTTCGATGATCTCTTCCGGTATCCCTCTGCGGGAAAGTTCCAGTCGCAGACGAAAACCGTATCCCCTGCCGTTGCGGATGGCTGCTTCCGCAAAGCTGTGTGCAAAACGCCGGTCATCCAGGTATCCCGCAGCCCTGAGGCGGGTCATTGCCTTGTCCAGTTCTTCCGGTGGGAAGTCCTTTGGGGCAAGTTTTCGCCGAAGTTCAGCCTCGCTGTGATCGCGCCGTGACAAGAGATTCAATGCCAGGGCAAGCGGGGTTCGTACTTCAGGCATCTCCGAACTTGTCGATGGGAATCTTTTCTTCCCCGCTTTCCGAATTGTCCTTGTGATCGAACTGATCCCAGGAGAGGTCCGAGGTTGAGGAGATGCCGGAGATCTTGAGAGCGAAGTCGTCAGGGTTTGACGACTGGCGCAGCGCCTCTTCATAGGTAATGAGCTTTCTCGTGTAGAGGCTCATCAGGGACTGATCAAAGGTCTGCATGCCGTAGGCGGTAACCCCTTGGGCGATCGCTTCATGAAGCTGTTTGGTCTTTTCCTTTTCATCGATGCATTCGCGGACCCGGGCAGTGCTGATCATAACCTCTACCGCCGGCACGCGTCCCTTGCCATCGGCTCGAGGCACGAGACGCTGGGAGATGACACCCTTGATGACGTTGGAGAGCTGCATCCTTACCTGACGCTGGTGGTAGGGGGGGAATACCGAGATGATACGGTTGATCGTTTCGGCAGCATCCAGGGTATGGAGGGTCGACATGACCAGGTGGCCGGTTTCTGCCGCAGTAAGTGCCGTCTCGATGGTTTCCAGGTCGCGCATCTCGCCCACAAGGATAACGTCGGGGTCCTGGCGCAAGGCACTCTTCAGGGCATTGCCGAAAGTGAGGGTATCGAAACCGATCTCCCGCTGGCTGATAATGCTCTTTTTGTCCTTGTGCAGATATTCCACCGGATCTTCAACCGTAATAATGTTGCAGGTGCGGTTTTCATTGATGTAGTCGATCATGGCGGCAAGAGTGGTGGATTTGCCGCTGCCTGTGGTTCCGGTGACCAGTATCAGGCCGCGTTCTTCGAGACTCAGCTTTTCCAGGATCGTCGGCATGTTGAGATTTGAGAAGGAGGGGACACCGAAGGCGATGATACGGAAGACCATGGCCACGGACCCCCTCTGTAAATAGGCGCTGACACGGAAGCGGCTGAGGCCGGGTATGCCGTAGGCCAGGTCCACCTCGAAGAACTCCTCGAAATTGGCTTTCTGCTTTTCGTTCATCATGGAATAGGCCATATCGCGAATGGCGTCGGCCGACATTCGTGGCGCATTGGGAATCGGCCGCAGCCTTCCGTCGATGCGCACTACCGGCTGCAGACCTGCCTTGATATGGACGTCGGATCCCTTTGCCTTTACTGCGATGATGAGGATATCGTTCAGGTCCATTGACTATTCCTTTTCTTTGCCACCCGTAAGGGGGGTAAGGCCGGCCTGGTCCATGATTTTTCTCTCGATCTCTGCCAGCATGTCGGGATTATCCTTCAGGAAGGCCCTGCTGTTTTCACGGCCCTGTCCGATGCGGTCTTTTCCGTAGGAGAACCAGGCGCCGCTTTTTTCCACGATTCCCCGCTCGACGGACAGGTCAAGGATATCCCCGATCCTGGAGATTCCCTCACCGTAAAGGATATCGAATTCCACTTCCCGGAAGGGAGGCGCAACTTTGTTTTTTACTACTTTGACCTTGGTACGTGAGCCAATGATATCGTTCCCTTGTTTCAGCGTTGCAATTTTTCTGATATCGAGACGCACCGAGGCGTAGAATTTGAGTGCATTGCCGCCGGTGGTGGTTTCCGGGTTGCCGAACATTACGCCGATCTTCATCCGGATCTGGTTGATGAAGATGACACAAGCGTTGGACTTGCTGATAATACCCGTGAGTTTACGCAGGGCCTGGGACATGAGGCGTGCCTGGAGGCCCATGTGGGAATCACCCATGTCTCCTTCGATCTCCGCTTTCGGCACAAGGGCCGCCACCGAGTCAATTACGAGGATGTCGATGGCACCGCTTCGCACCAGCATCTCCGTGATTTCCAGGGCCTGTTCACCGGTATCGGGCTGGGAAACGAGCAGATCGTCTGTCCTGACGCCGAGTTTTCTGGCATAACCGATGTCGAGGGCGTGTTCGGCATCAATGAAAGCAGCGATCCCACCCAGTTTCTGGGCTTCGGCTACAATGTGCAGAGCAAGGGTCGTCTTGCCCGATGATTCAGGGCCGAAAATTTCGATAACGCGGCCTCGCGGTACCCCACCCACCCCGAGTGCCATGTCGAGCGAGATGGACCCGGTGGGAATTGCAGCTACATCCGGCAATGGTTCATCGTTGCCGAGACGCATGATGGAACCTTTGCCGAACTGTTTTTCAATCTGGCTGACCGCGAGATCAACCGCCTTTTCTCTTTCCTGCATCTAGTGGCCTCCTGTCCGGTCATTGCCGGATAGCTTTTCGGGGAGAGTACCTTGCCCGGAGTCGGAATGACCCCAGAAATAGCATATTTTCCAGTGGTTTTT
>JAQUHM010000129.1 GCA_028683595.1 Geobacteraceae bacterium
AGTATGGGGTTTTCCCATGTTGAGGCAGGGCCGCTGGTCAGGTCTTCCTACCACGCCGCTCAACAGACGCAACAGACTGTTAACTGAGATAATTACCGGAAAGTGAGTTCTAGGTTACGCCCCTCTCCGGTTTTCCATATGATTGCATGATTCCGGCTGATAGTAGCTGCAGGCTTGAGCCTGGCCGGATACAGATAAATAATAATGTGTTCAAATCAAAACAGAAGAGGTGAAGTAGATGAGTGAAGAAATCTTTGATCTGATAGTACTTGGTGCGGGACCGGGTGGGTATGTAGCTGCAATCCGCGCTTCACAATTGGGCATGAAGGTGCTGGTGGTTGAACCGCGGGGTACGATGGGTGGTGTCTGTCTTAATGAAGGCTGTATCCCCAGCAAGGCTCTCCTGGATTCCAGTGAACACTTTGCCATGGCCAGAGACAAGTTTGCCGGGCATGGCATTGACATAAATCCGCCCTCCATGAGTGTTCCCAGAATGGTGGCACGCAAAGACGATGTTATAAAAAAACTCACCGACGGGATTGCATATCTCTTTAAAAAGAACAAAGTCCAGGTTCTGAAGGGAAGCGGCAAACTGACCGCCCCGCAAGGAGATGGCGTGCATCAGGTCGAGGTTTGCCAGGCTGACTCGACAAAAGTAGTTTCCGGGAAAAGGGTTCTCCTTGCTACCGGCAGTATCCCTGTGGAAGTGCCGAGTCTGCCCTTTGACGGGGAAATCTTTGTCAGTTCGAAAGAAGCCTTGTGCTTCAGTGCTGTTCCCGAACATCTGGTGATAGTTGGCGCTGGGTACATTGGTCTTGAGTTGGGTTCTGTCTGGAGGCGGCTTGGCGCGAAAGTTACTGTCGTCGAGATGATGCCGAAAATGCTTCCCTTTACCGATAGTGAAGTAACCGACGCTCTGATGAAGATCCTCAAGAAGCAGGGCATTGAAATCCGGATGGGCACTCAGGTGACCGGAATGGAAAAGAAAAACGGGAAGGCTCTGCTTCAATTGAAAATGGGAGACAAGTCCGAGGAGATGGAATGTGACAAAGTGCTCGTGGCTGTCGGCAGGAAGCCGGTACTGACCGGCCTTGGTCTGGAAGAGGCCGGCGTGTCCATGAACGGTAACGGCAGAATTGCCGTCAACGATGACTATGAAACTTCGGCCCCGGGTATTTATGCCATTGGCGATATTATCCCCGGTCCACTCCTTGCTCACAAGGCTTCCGAAGAAGGTGTCGTGTTTGCTGAGCGCCTTGCGGGAATGGCTGCCAAAGTCAACTACGAGACGATCCCTGGTATAGCCTACACCTGGCCTGAAGCTGCATCGGTCGGCAAGACCGAACAGTCTCTCAAGGAGGAAAATATTCCTTATGTAGTGGGCAAGTTCAGCTTCATGGCCAATGGTCGCGCACGCTGCATGGACGAGACGGAAGGTTTTGTAAAGATCCTGGCCCATAAGGATACCGACAAAGTGCTGGGTGTCCATATTGTCGGTCCCAGGGCTTCGGACATGATTGCCGAAGCGGTTGCGGTCATGAGTTACGGTGGTACGGCCCATGACGTCGGTGCTATGTTTCATGCCCATCCAACCCTTGCAGAAGCGGTCAAGGAAGCGGCATTGGACGTCCATAAGTCGGCAATTCACGCCTGATATTTATTGCTAGCGGCACTCTCCACTTGTTGGGGAGTGCCGTAGTCCGGGGGAGCACCGCAGAATTGTCAGCCCCTGGTGGTTTCGTTGTTGTGGAGGGATGTATTTCTGCCGCTCCAGATTGTTTTTGAGGTTTCAGCATGCTGATTGAGGATCTTGGTACAGTAGCTTACCAGGATGCGTTTGCGCATCAGGAAGAGCTTGTTGCAGCCGTATTTCGCAATGAACTTGAGGAGCGGATCCTACTTGTCGAGCACTTTCCTGTGTATACGATCGGTCGTAGCGGAGATGACGGAAACATCCTGGATCCATCCATTGAGGTGTTTCGCACCAACCGGGGCGGTGACATCACTTTTCATGGTCTAGGCCAGTTGGTTGGGTACCCCATTCTTCGCTTGGGTCACCGGGGAAAGGACCTGCGGCATTATCTCCGCTTCCTGGAGGAAGTACTTATCTGCGTTGCCGACGACTTCGGCGTCGCATCCTATCGCGTGCCCGGTCGCACGGGAGTCTGGACAGATCGGGGAAAACTCGCCTCTATCGGCGTTGGCGTCCGCCACTGGGTTACAATGCATGGTTTTGCCCTGAACGTGAACACCGACCTCTCCTTTTTCGAACGGATACATCCGTGCGGTATCAGAGGCTGTCCCATGACGTCTCTGAGCGACCTGTGCGGCAATCATGTTCCCATGGAGGAAGTCAAGTCACGTTTCATAATTAATTTCGGGGAGTTGCTCAATACTTGGCTTCCCTTGGGAGTTTCTTTAGCGGTATAGAGGCGATTCACTATGATGAAGACATGAACCCTCACATTTCAAAAATACCGAAACAACCCACCGTAAGACGCCTGCCGTCATATCTCTATTTTCTCCGTGAGCTTTCCGAAAAAGGTGAGCAGTTTGTCTCATCTTCCTATATTGCAAATAAAATGCAGATCGAACCAATTCTGGTTCGAAAGGATCTCGAGTCGACCCTGATAACGGGAACCCCAGGTGTCGGCTATCATATTTCTGATCTAATCAAATGTATAGAAGATTTCCTCGGTTGGGGTAAAGCCCTGAATGCTGTCCTTGTCGGGGTCGATCATTTTGGCATCTCACTTCTGGGACATCGGGAACTGATTAATTTTGGGCTCAGGATTGTCGCTGCTTTTGATAACCAGCCTCCGAAGTGCAGGGCATCATTTTTCGGTGTGCCGATCTATCCTACGGCATTCATTGCAGAGCTGTTAAGGACATTTTCTGTTGACCTGGCAATTCTCTGCGTTCCCGCAAAAGAAGCACAGGCGGTAACGGATATTCTTGTCGCGTCGGGGATAAAAGCTATCTGGAATTTTACCTCAGAAAACCTTGCTATACCCGATACTGTCATCACCCAGAAGGAAGACCTTGCCTCAGGCTTGGCAATGCTGTCCGTAAAACTCACACACATTGAATCCTCCCGTTACTGATTCAAGGAGATTTCCGTGAAATTGAAAATAAAAATTTGTATGGGAAGTTCCTGTTTCCGTCGAGGAAACAGGAAGAATCTCGAGTATATCGAGACCTACCTTGATAAGCATAATTGTTGTGCTGATATTGAATTGGTGGGGAGTCGTTGTGAGGAGAAATGCAGGAAAGGACCAAATGTCGAAATCAATGGGCTAATGTACCACGAGGTGAGTCGGGAGATGCTGGCAGACCTTCTGGAACAGGTGCTCGGAAAAAGGTAGGGTACATTGCATGGAACAAAGGAAGCCTGTCTATACAGAAAAAACGGAGTGTCAAGATTGCTTTAAATGTATCCGCAAGTGTCCTGTCAAGGCAATTGAGATAGAAGAAGGCCGTGCCTCCATTGCTTCTGATCTGTGTATTTACTGTGGCCACTGTGTAGATGTATGTTCAACGAAAGCGAAGAAGGTTCGTGACGATCTGGGTATCGCGAAAGATCTGCTTAAACGGAAGATGCATGTTTACGTTTCCCTCTCTCCGTCTTATGTTGGTGAATTTCCCGGTCTTGAAACATCATATCTGATTACTGCCCTGAAAAGGCTAGGGTTTGAGGGTGTAAGTGAAACCGCCCTCGGAGCCCAGCAGGTTTCCGCTCGTGTTGCCGAGCAACTCAGCCAAAGTGACGCAAAGTTGACCATCTCCTCGGCCTGTCCGGCAGCCGTAGATTTTGTGCAAAAGTATCTTCCGGAACAGGCGGACTGCATTACCCCCATACTTTCACCGGTGCTTTCCCACTGTAGGATGCTGCGCAAGATTTACGGTGAAGAAATCGGCATCGTTTTCATTGGCCCATGCGCGGCGAAAAAGCGCGAGGCGGACCGCCATCCGGACCTGCTCGATGTATCCCTGACATTTCAGGATCTGCACCGCTGGTTTTGCGAGGAGGGGATTGATCCGGATGCGATGATTCCGCGAGGTGGGGATGTCTTCGTACCCGAGGCAGCAAGCGAGGGCGCTTTGTACCCCGTTGAAGGCGGGATGAATGAAACAATCAGGCTGTTTGGAGACTTCAATGATGTCCGTTTTATGACTCTGGCTGGAGTCTCCTGTATAAACAGGGCTCTGACCGGTCTTAAGATTGACGAGCTCAATACAAGGGTCTTTGTGGAGATTCTGGCTTGCCAGGGAAGTTGCGTGCATGGTCCGTGTACCAGCAGGCAGAGACCGTATCTGCTGGATGAACTTGAGGTTTACAACCGTGTAAATATGCCGACTGGTCGCATTAAACGGAATCTTCTGGTGGAAATAGACGGCTTGCATCGAGAGGCGCCGCTGCCGGTTCAGCACCATACGGAAGAGCAGCTCAGTAAGGCTCTTCAGCAGGTTGGCGCGTTTAGTGAAGAAGATGAGTTAAATTGCGGTGGGTGCGGCTATGATACGTGTCGAACGCTGGCCGGCGCCCTGCTGACGGGCAAGGCCGAGCCATCCATGTGCCTGTCACATCTCCGGAAGCTAGCCCAGAAGAAGGCCAATGCTTTGCTACGCTGCATACCAATGAGTGTTGTGATTGTCGGTTCCGACATGAAAGTCATCGAGTGCAACGAGAACTTCCTCCAGATGTTTGATGCTGAATCGCTCTTTATTAACCAGATACAACCTGGCATGGAAGGAGCCTGCCTCGAAAAGTTAGTACCATTTTATGACCTTTTCCAAGTTGTTCTCCTTTCCGGACAGGAAATTCATCGTGATGCCTTGCACATTGATAACAAGATTTACAACGTTACCATCTTTACCATTGAAACCAACCAGGTAGTTGGAAGCGTCATACTAGATGTAACTGACACTGAAATGCACCGTGAGCAGATTGCCAAGCGAGCCAAACAGGTAATTCGAAAGAATCTCGAAACGGTTCAGGAAATTGCTTTCAGGCTGGGAGAGAACATGGCTGACACGGAAATATTGCTACGATCTCTAGTCTCTGGTTTTTCCTCAACGGATATCAGCCTCGAGGAGGTAACGGAGGACGAGACGTATGTTTCCTAGAATGGCTGCACAGACAAAACCGCTGGATTCGAGAGAGATCGATATACCTGATGATCTTTTTATCGAAATTGAATGCTGTCAACAGAATAGGCACGGCCAGTATATTTGCGGCGACTCTTTTATGACGCACAAGTTTCCCGAGGAAGACAGGATTATCTCGGTACTTTCCGACGGACTCGGACACGGTCTCAAGGCAAACATTCTCTCGACTATGACCGCGACCATGGCGCTGAAGTTCACCGCAAGTGATGTAGACCTTATCTGTTCTGCTGAAACTATTATGAATGCTCTGCCGGTCTGCAGGATCAGGAATATCAGCTATGCAACCTACACGATCGTTGATATCAAAATGCAAACTGAAATCAGTATTGTCGAGATGGATAATCCGCCATTTCTTCTGATTAGGGGCGGAGAAGCGCTGACGGTACCTTATCAGGAGGTGGAGTCGCCGTCCCTTGAAGGCCGAAAGATGAAAACTTACAGCTTGAAAGCTATGCCGGAAGATAGACTGGTTATTATGTCCGACGGTATTTCCCAATCTGGTCTTGGGACAGAGGAACTCAAGCTTGGCTGGAGGGTTGAGGGTTGTAAGCGATTTGTCCTTGACCAGGTATGTCATGATCCGCAGATCTCTGCACGATCACTAGCGGGAATGATTCAGGATGAAGCGTTGAAAAAGGAGGTGGGGGGGCACGCTTACGATGATATGACTGTTGCAGTGTTTTACTTTCGGAAGCCGAGACGAATGCTGGTGTTGACAGGCCCTCCTTTTCAGCAGAACCGTGATGCCTATTTTGCGAATGTTTTTGACAAATTTGAGGGGAAAAAGGTTATTTGCGGTGGAACAACGGCAAATATTGTTGCTCGGGAATTGAATCGAACGATAGTTGATCATCTTGCAACAACTGATGGGGATATTCCTCCGATTGCAACTTTCGAAGGTGCAGACCTGGTTACCGAAGGGCTTCTCACCCTAACCAAAGTTGCGCAGCTCCTGGAAAAAGGCGACAGGCCTGCGCGCAGGAATGCCGCAACAATGTTACTTGAGAGGTTGCTTGAGAGCGACAGTATTATGTTCTTAGTAGGCACGAAGATTAACGAAGCGCACCAGGACCCAACGCATCCTATGGAGCTGGAAATACGTCGCAACCTCATAAAGAGAATCGCAGGAATTCTTGATAGAAAATATTTGAAGGATGCGATGGTACGATATATTTGATGCGTACTTGGTAGTGGCCATTTTGAGTATAAGGATTTGTTCTTTGTACATTCCAATTGTCGATGCATCGATCAGGGGGATCAACCTCTGAACTATGAACCGCGTGGTGAGCATAATTTGGTGTAACTGGAAATTTCGTGAAAACTGATGCTGTTTATCTAACGTTCTGCATGTATTCCAATGCCCTGTAAAGCATTTTACTTCGTAACGGTATTCTTTGTTATTGAGAAAAGGCAAGGGGCTGAAAGAGGTTAGCAACTTACTGACATATTGGCGATTTCTGGTCAGCCAATAAAACAAAGTAAGGCTCTGTGTTGATTTTAAAGTAGTAAAAACCAACCGAAAGGAGTGTAAGCTATGAGTACAGCAATCGATTTGACAGGAAAAGTAGCAATTGTAACAGGGGCTGGAAGCGGTCTTGGTAAAGGTATAGCACTTTGCCTCGCCAAGGCAGGGGCCAACGTGGCGATAGCTGATGTAAATGTTAAGGACGCCCAGAAAACAGCAAAGGAAATAATGGCTCTGGGCAGAAAAAGTTTTGCGATCAAGACTGATGTTACTAAAGAAAATGAAGTCTTTGCAATGGTAGATGAAGTTGTCAGAAAGTTGGGCAAACTGGATATCATGTGTCCTAATGCGGGTACTTGCTGCGCCGGTCCAATTGACCAGCTCTCTGCTGAAAACTGGGACAAAATGATGCAAATAAACCTGTATGGACACTTCTATTGCGTCAAGGCCGCACTGAAATACATGAAACCGCAGAAATCAGGGAAAATCGTTATGACCGCATCACAGGCCGGACGCGTTGCCGTACCTCTGCTGGCCGGTTATTCAGCGTCAAAATTCGCTGTTACCGCCCTGACCAAAGCAGTGGCGCAGGAAGTTGCCGCGGATAATATCCAAGTCAACTGCATAGGCCCCGGTATCATCAGAACCAAGATATGGGACAAGATCCTTGGTGATCTGGTAAAAGCCGGTCTCGGAGAAGCTGATGCCCTCTACAAGAGCTTTTTAGATTCGATTCCATCCGGCCGCGAGCAGACCCCGGAAGATATTGGAAATGCCGTAACATTTCTCGCATCAAATCTGGCAAGCGAAATTACGGGTGATATTCTCATCATAAACGGTGGACAGTTTAACTGCCCCTGAGGCGGTGAACGAAAAGATGGCAAAATGTATGTGTAAATAATTAGCCGTATATCATGGATAGTTGATAGATCGATATGTGTAGCAATGGTGTCATCAATCGCTACACATTTACTTGATGACACCATTGCTGATTCATCTTGAATAAAAGGGATTCCTCACTGAAAATCTGTGCAAGGTACTCTGCATGGGTACGTTACCCATGCAGTGACAGAGATTCAGAATATAGTCTTGAACCGATCAATTTATGCACTGATTTTCGAGACGAACCAATAAAAATAACGTAGAAATGGTATAACAATAACTAATTGGTTTCATCCGGAAAGTCTTGGCAGGGCCCGGTTTGGAACTTCCCCGAAGCCTCTCGTAATCGGTCACCACCTGTTACACTGATCGGCTAATATGCTGGTTTCAGGCGGTTTTCTTGCTGTTGCAATCGTGCAATGAAGCCGTACGAGAGACTCCGTGAAAGCTCCAACCCTCCACGGAACAGCACTTTTTCAGTTTCCGGATGTGAAACTAAGTATCCCCCAGGTTTGCCGGTTTAAAATAGATTGTTAGAAGAAGGAGGCCAACGTATGTTGTCATTTACGATTGATTCGCAAAAATGTACCCGTTGTGGCCAGTGCGTTCTGGATTGTGTGGTAAAGATCATAACCATGGACGCCGGTTATCCCGCCATTTCCGCTGAAAAAGAGGGTTCCTGTTTAGAGTGTCAGCACTGTCTAACGGTCTGCCCGACGGGGGCGATTTCAATACTTGGCAAGAATCCTGATGAGAGTGTTCCACTTGCTGGGAACTTTCCTTCTCCTGAGGAGATGGAGATTCTCATAAAGGGTCGTCGTTCTGTTCGCCAATACAGGGATGAAAATATGAAGCCGGAGCTTATCCAGCGACTTCTGGATGTCTCCTGTCATGCTCCTACGGGAGTCAATTCCCGTCAGGTTCTCTTTACGGTCGTCGATGACAAAGAGATTATGGCTGCACTGCGCCGGGAGACGATGATGGGACTGGCCCGCGTATTGAGTGAAGGGAAGTTGCCAGCAGGGATGGAATGCTTCAATGATTGTGTCCGGGCCTGGGAAGAAGATGGTATCGACACCATTTACCGCGGAGCTCCCCATTTGATCGTCGCCTCGGCGCCGTGTGATTGCCCGACTCCCGAAGCGGACTGTCTGATTGCGTTGGCCTATTTCGAACTTTTTGCCCAGAGTCTCGGGGTTGGCACCGTTTGGGGTGGGCTTGCGAAGTGGACATTTACCGAACTGGTCCCCGAGTTGTGCGAGAAGCTCGGAATTCCTGAGAACCACAGGATCGGGTATGTGATGGCTTTTGGCATGCCTGAAGTCCAGTATCATCGCACAGTGCAACGCGAACCGGCACGGGTGCAAAAGGTGACATGGCTGAAAAATGATTGCTGAATAAAGTAAAGGACGCGTTCAAGGGACGAAAGTCATCGCCTGGGTAAAAAGCGATGAGGTTTTGAAGTTGCTGCACTGGAAGGTCAAGACTTATGTCGATTTGTCTGTTGAGCAGGAAGGGATACTACCACTTCTGCATCCGTATCCCTTCCGATCTACCTATTTAGAGAAAGTCCACCCTCTGTTTCCCGTTTGACTTCTTCCTCTCGAAACTCCTTGCTGTAAAGGTCCGGAAACATTCCATTGTGACACCTCCATCCCTTATAGTTAGTTTCTATCCGGAAAGTCTTGGCAGAGACCGGGTTGGTACTTCCCCGAAGCCTCTCGTAATCGGTCACCAGCCGTTACACTGATCGGCTAATATGCTGGTTTCAGGCAATTTTCTTGCTGCTGCAATCGTGCAATGAAGCCGTACGAGAGACTCCGTGAAAGCCCCAACCCTTCCACGGAA
>JAQUHM010000130.1 GCA_028683595.1 Geobacteraceae bacterium
GCAATGGAAACCGTCGGTATTCTCCACCTCGCCGGGCGTCCCTGCACCATGCTCAGCGGCGGTGAATGGCAGCTCACTCTCATCGCGCGGGCCCTTGCCCAGGAACCGAGGGTGATGATCCTGGACGAACCCACCTCTCATCTCGACATGGGCAACCAGGTGCGGATACTTCGGGTAATACGCTCCCTGGCCGAAAAGGGGCTCGGCATCGTTATGGCATCCCATTTCCCCGACCACGCCTTTGTCGCTGCCACGGAAGCGGCGATCCTTGACAATGGCCGAATGATCCGGAAAGGTCCGCCGGATGAGGTCATTACTGCGGAGAACCTGGGAAAGGCCTACGGCATCGAGATAAAGGTGCTGCAGGTGGGCGAAGGGGTAAATCGCAAAGCATGCTTCCCTATGCTGGGTGACTTTTGATGCAATGCTCGCGGTGCGGCGAATTTACCCCACCCGCGCGCCTGCCAATTCAATGGCAACCACGCGCCTCTGGGCTTTGGTGCGCAGATGCAGGGAGAGGAAGAAAACAAGGTTAATGAGACTACCGTCACTTGACACGTATCTGCACGAACAGGAGAAACATCCAATGAAAAAAAGTTCCGGAATTATTCTCGCAGCATTTTTCATCGCATTTCTGGCTTGGCCCGCCTCTTCTCAAGCGCTGACCATCGGCGGCGCAGTCCGGCAACCACTCAATCTCAGCAATGAAGACCTGGCACGTTTCGACACCGTGACGGTGAGGCTCAACGACCTGACCCGGGACAAACGTTTCAATGGTGTCTTCACGTACCGGGGGGTCCCGCTACGGAATCTGCTGGAGATGGCTGCAATCGCAAAGGAAGGGCCGGGCTTCTGGAAATCTACGGACCTGGCGATCGTGGTCCGGAACCGGGAAGGAAAGAGAACCGTGCTCTCTTGGGGAGAGGTATTCTACAAGAATCCGTCGAATGTGGTAATAGCCTATGCTGCAAGCCCCGTGATTCCTCATCACGAGGACAGCTGCATAAAGTGCCATCCCGCAAGTCTCTATCAGCCGGTGCTCGACAGGCTCAAAAGGGATATCTCCTTCCCGCAACTGGTCCTGTCCAATGATTTCTATTCGGACCGCTGCCTGGAGGACATCGTCAGCATCGAGGTGGTTGATATCAAAGCTGAAGGCACGAAAAAGAAACCTGAAACCACCCGCACAGACAGCTTCACCATCACGGATATCACGGGTAAAAGTGTTCCGATTTCTTCCCTCTCGGGCCACTCCCCGATCACCGTAACATTCAAGGAAGTTGGTGACGGAAGGGGCTATCACGGGATCAGGAATTATACGGGAATTTCCTTGCCTGACCTGCTTCGCTCGGTCGACAACCTCCGGGAAATGGACCGGGTGCTGATGGTGACCTCAAAGGACGGCTACCGCTCGACTTTTTCTTTCGGCGAAGTGTTCCTGGACCCACTCGGGGAAAGACTGGTCATTGCCGAATCAAAGGGTGTCACTCCCGAAAAAAACAGCTTCACCCTCGTGCCACCGGATGACCTGGCCGCCGACCGAATGCTCAAATCCATCGACACGATAGAGATACTTTCAGTAAAAGATGAGCCCAAGATGTATATCATCGGTATCGGCTGCGGAGACCCGAACCTCATTACCCTTGAGGCCATTTCCGCCATGGGCAAGGCAGATGCCTTTATCGCATCGAAGGGTACCATGGAAAAGTTTGCCCGCTACCTGGCAGGCAAACCGCTCCTGTTTGATCCCATGGGTAATTTCGAGCCAAGGTTCCGCAAAAACAATCCCGGTCTTTCTCCAACAGAGATGAAAAAGAAACTGGAAGCGCAACGCGCCGCCGACATGAAAAAGATCCGCGACACCCTTGCTGCAGGGAAGAGTATTGCGCTTCTCGATCACGGCGACCCGACCATCTATGGCGGCTGGCAGCACTGGATCGAGCCGGAGGTAGCTGGCCACTTCGAGGTGATAACGGGGCTGAGCGCTTTCAACGCCGCCAATGCCATGTTCGCAAACGACAAAATCTACACGGGAATCAGTGCTTTTGGTGGCGGCAAACAGGACAACCTGCTCTGCAACAATGGTTCTGCAATTTTGAGCGCCCCCCAGAGCCTTGCCGCAAATGAGGGGCTGCTGAAAGCAATCGCAGAAAGCGGCGACACCCTTGCCATATTCATGGGGCTGGGTAATATGGATGTTCTGGAACCACTGCTGAAGAAGTACTACCCTGAGACAGCACCGGTTGCAATAGCATACAAGGCAGGATATGTAAATGAATCCCGCCTTGTCATGACAACCCTCGGAAAGCTGCGGAAGATTGAGGAGGCAAACGGCGAAAAGATGGTTGGCATGATCTACCTGGGAAGCTGCCTGAAAGGAAAGTAACAGAGGGTGACAGCTATGCCCGCACATCAACTGCCGGGGAGGAGATTGGAGTATGTACACGGAAAAAATGGTTAGGCATCCCTGGCTCAGCAAGATGCTCTGTATCCTGCTGGCCCTTCTCTTCTCTGCCGGGTGCGAACACACCCCTGCACGGAACCGGGAACCGGCAGCAGCGGCCTTAGATCTGAATGCTCTTGAGAAGAGGATAGACAATTATCATCCCGATCCGCGTTATCCGGACGACCTCTTTGTTCTGGTTACGGTACGGGAAGGACTGCTGGGAGGAAGGGAACGGAATGGTGGCATCGGTGCCTGCCTGGTCCGGAAAGCAACCGGCGAGATCGTCGAGCGGGGGCATAACCGCCAGTATGAGCCCTATTTCCGCAGCGACCTGCACGCAGAAATGGACCTGCTGGACCGCTACGAGGAAAGGGTGAGAAAAACCAGATCGCGCGATCCTAACAACCCGACCTTCCGCAACCCGCGCAACATGCAGGGACTGGTTCTCTACACCTCGCTGGAACCCTGCCCCATGTGCCTGGGCCGCATCATAAACGCCGGTGTGAAAGAAGTCTATTATGCCGCTCCCGATGTCAATGGCGGGATGGCCAGCAGATTCCAAGACCTTCCGCCATCCTGGAAGGCCATGGCCCAGGGGATGGTAATCGGCCCGGCACTCTGCTCACCGGAACTTCAGGAAATTGCCCTGGACCTGTTCCGCCCCATGTATATGTCGGGACACACGCACTATTGAAGATAAGACCCGCTGCCCATCTCCCCAAGCTTGGTGTACCCTTTCAAGATAAACGGTGAAGTCCGGGGGTAGTTGCCCTGGATAAGCCGGGAAAACAACCTCTGCTGTCGAGCTACGAAGAAGGATTCTGGTTGAAAACGAAAAGATCTAATAAATCTGTCCAGTTTCCATCCGGAAACTCCGGGAATGAAACTGCAGGTTTCCGGCAGGTCAGAAATTGACTTCAAGTATATTGGGAGCTACCTGGCTCCATTCGTCCTTGCTTAACAAGCCGTCGCGATTCTTATCCATCCGGTCGAAAAGATTTTCCTGTACTGCCCTGTCATTCATCTGTTCCACATCGCTCATATCGGGAAAAAGTTTGACTGTTTTCTGCTTGTCAACCCTCACCTTTCCATCTAAAAACTCTTTTTTGCTGAGGTAGTTGTCATGGTTCTTGTCAAGCGTGCTGAACTGCTGGTCGCTGGTGACCGCAGCCATGATTGGAGCAGAGAAAAGCAGTGCACAGAGTATGGACATAAACATGGTTCGCATATATTTCTCCTGGGGGGTATGTGATAGTTGAAGCGAAGTTGCTCCGATTTGAAGATGGGTACATCCGGGAAGAACCCATCTATGGCTAATGAACTCTAAATAAATCTCCAATTTTATTCTCACGTAGGAGATGGATGGAACGTCACGTGGCCTCGCAACGGAGCTCGCACACTGGCAAAAAACCTTTCCCGGCTACCCTATCGGTGGACAATCTTCAGCAAGATTGCTTCGGATCTCCTCCGCGGAAGTCTGTAGCAGCTCCACCAGTTGACGTAACTTGTCACTGCAGCTTCCGGTAGTCACGGGTGCCAGCTGAGAGCCGCAAACGGTGTATGACTGGCATTCGCTACATTCGCGGTGATCGACATAGTACGACGATGTTGCGACGTTCTCCGAATTGCAGAGTTCCTGAACCAGGCGTAGCGCGCTTTCACTGGCACCGGCCAGAGAGCCGATACAGGTGCGGTAGTGCCCGGGCGTCAGTCCATGGCGGTTTGTTATCGGGGAACGTTCTCTGCGAACTGCCGCCATAAGCATGTCTTCGAATGGCTCGATGCGAACGTTCCACTCAGCTTCACGTAGGTATTTACTTGCCAGCTCCAACGCCGCGTCCCCGGACCAGCCACAGGCAACCAGGGACTCGATATCCAGACGGGCACGCGCACCGAGACGACCCAGAACAGCAAGGTTATCAAGCAACATTTCCGGAGCATCAAACAGGACAACTTCAACTCTAGGGTCGGAAAGGACCTTTACCCAAAGGTGCAGACGATTAACTTGCTCGCCGGAAGCAAATATCCTGACTCTCCCCGCCCCGGTCTGAAGCAGATTATGAAGCCGCGATGAAAACTTCAGGGCACTCCCATCCACGGTCGGAAGCAACCAGCATTCCAGGTGCTCGTCACTCCCTACAAAGCTGGGCATGCCGCCGGCATCGACTCCGATATACACAACGGACTTCGACAAAGGCCGCCGAGCAGGCGGCGGCACGCGCCGAATGCCACTGCGCGCGGCCATTGCCTCAAAGAGCATTTTATACGACTCACAGTGCGCCGTCCGATCCATCATGTCGCCGCTGCCAAGCGCTGCATCGTCAGGACATCCGCCATTGCAAATGACAAAAAATTCGCACTCTGAGCATTCTCCGGCTGCGAGCTGCGCGGAACGCACTGCCAATTTCTTTCGCTCTTCGCTCGTTGACAGCAGAGACAAGATCGACTGGCTGCGTATGTTGCCGTAGATTGCCCCCGAGTCCACCCGGCGGCCGCATCCGGAGAGGTTAAGCTCGGAATCGATGCCTATGTGCGACTCGTGGCAACGCCCCACGAACCCGCATGTCAGCCGAGGGATGCGTTCGCGCCCTGCATCGAACCACGAGGCAAGGTCTACGAAAGGCGAAATGTAGGATTCACGGCCGGACTCCTCCCACGCCTCATACGCATCGACAAGAAAGCGGCCGGCCTCCGCAGGGGAGACCAGCAAATCCGTGTTTTCCGCTGCTCGCCCTTGAGGATAGACAAGGTTGAATTGAAATGACGGCTCCGTTTCGCCCAGCGATGCACATGAGTTGAGAATCCGGTAGACCCTCTTGCCCTGCTCCACCGCAGGACGGGTAACAAGAAAAATGGCACCACCGTACACTCCATACTTTTCAAGGAGCTCGTGATTCCGTACCCAGGCCGGGAAAGTGTCTCCACCGCTGTCCGTGCAGCGGC
This sequence comes from Geobacteraceae bacterium, assembly GCA_028683595.1. Classification (GTDB taxonomy): domain Bacteria; phylum Desulfobacterota; class Desulfuromonadia; order Geobacterales; family Geobacteraceae; genus RPRC01. Next base: position 5,390 of record JAQUHM010000130.1, read on the forward strand.
CACTCTCGATCGGATCGACTGATGAACCCACATGGATACCGTATCGACGCACGACCGTAATCAAGTCAGCCGGAAGTTCCAGCAGGTTCGACTGCATGGAAAACTTGATGGAAATCGACAGCTGTCGTAATCGAATGCAGGCACTCTCAAGAAACTCTGCACCGAGCAGTGTTGGCTCACCCCCATGGAAGGTAAAGTTCAACCGTTCGATTCCCGTCTCCAGAATGTACTCCTCGATCCGATGCGCCAGAATCTCGAAGTCCGCAGGAGTTACGGTGCCCTCTTTGCCAGCCGCTGAGCAAAAGCGGCAGCCAGCGTTGCACTGATCGGTTGCCTTGAAGATGATGGTAAGCCCCGGGTTCTTACGGACGCCGGCCGGCTGAAGCCTATCCTCGTTAGTGCAGCCCTTCACAACCATGCTACGCGTACCTCCTGTAGGTGTGGGCGGCACAACCACCCGAGCAGCGCTTCCGTTTCAGGTGCTTGCAACCGATGCATTCGGAGAGCGCTCCCGTACTGTAGAGAGCATCAAAATATTCCTCAAAATAGCGGCCCAGTTCAAGCGAATCGCGAAACTCGTCAATGGAAACGCTTTTGCTCAGCGTTGCAAGGGGAAAGCAAGCCCACGCGGTAAGATCGACCCCCACATCGACAGCCGGACCACAGCTTGCCTTGAAATCGGCTCCCCATGAGTACAGCAATCCCAACTGCTCCGGCGTAAACATGCAGAGCGTGAACCCACAGTCAAACCCGATGCGAATATTGTGAGCATCGCAGCGCTCTGCAAGAGCCATAATCAAGGGGGCAACCTTTGGATATTCTGATAGGGGAATAAACTCGCTTGCGTGCTCGGCCAGCGGTGCCGCTATCCCGAGCCGTATCTCTCGCATCAACCCATGCCCCATGATGATATCCACCAGGAAGCCCAGGTCCTGACTTAGCGAATGGATATTGAAACTTAGGCAGCAATGCTCGGGCAGCATAGAGAAAAGACGCTGCTGAGCAATCCTTTCCGATTCTGATGTGATATCCGGGTGATTTGTATTTACGACAAGCCTGAGATTCGAGGGGGTACGATCGGGAAGTTTCCCTACTTCGTCAAGCGTCTGCTCGGACCAAACTCCATTTGTGAAAACCTTGGCGCAGAAGCCGGCGACCCAAGTCTGTTCAATAAGGCTTGAGAAGTTCGGGTGAAGGGAAGGTTCGCCACCAAGGATTCCCATGATCTGTTCGTGTTTGGAAGCAAATGCGAGTGCACGGGCAAAGTTTTCGGAGGAGATAAAGGAAGACTCATGCCCCTGCTCAGCGTTTTCCGGGGCGTTACTGACGCGGCTCGCTGCAAAACAATAGGGGCAACGTCTATTGCAGACGGTCGTGACCAGTATGTTCATTCATTCTTTCCAGACAACCACCAGACACTGACCAACGACACTTCAGGTTAGCTATCGTTTGAGTGGCTGCATTAGGTACTGAGGTTATTTGGCCTGATTAGCGTAATCAGCCCAGTTGCTGTAGTAGTTGTTGTAGTTGGAGTGGTTGGAGTAATCGCTCCAATTGGTGTAGTAGTTTCCGTAGCCAACCGTGAAGCGATTATTCGGAGAGAGATCCGCAAGAGTCGGAATGTGGCTTGGCCCAGCGGGTGTTAGCAAGGAAACACCGATGCCACTGTTAAGCGCCTGCGCCTCGGTTGGCTGTCTAGCGGTAGACGCATGGCTACTGCCGGCCGTCGCCAGAAGCGCCACGGTAACCGCAAGAGAAAAGTTACCAATCTTTTTCGCCAATTTCTCTTGTTCGTCATTCATCTGGCAATCCCCCATTCATAGGAATGTGCTTTTAAGCTCCGTATAAGTTATCGTAGAAGATATGCGTTGTCAAAGAATATTCTGTAAATCTGGAGGCTTTGGGATTAGGCTTAAACTCTCATATTCCTCATGAGCATCCTGTATTCCTCTGACAGACCCGGATCTTTCCCTGCCATTGCCTGCAGTTTTCTCACCGCGCAACTCAGCGTCGAGATGTCTCGTCCCGCCTTGTCGGCCAACTCTGTTATCGTGCACCCTTCAGTTTCCAGTGCAATCCAGGCCGTCATTGCCCTCAGCCGTGCTGAGCGGTGCGTTTTCCCACGAAGTTCCTCATTGTGAGCCCCATAAAACCTGCATACCGCCGACACAATTTCGTCGATTCCGATCCTGCGAACAGGAACATCTTCGCTTTCGACCAGTACCTTCTCCATAAATGATTCGTCACCCAATACCCTGCTGTCAGCTCCGATGCCCCGGTGGAATTCGGGGCGGTGCCGTTCATCCAGTCCGTCCAAAACGAATTGCAGGAATTTCCTCCGGGCCGTATCACGACGTTTGCCGAAGGCCGACAGAGTGAGATCAGTGTGTAACCAAGGGATATTTTCCTTGCCGCAGTAGGCGCGATGACTGCTCCATGGGAACTCAAGCGGATCTCTTGTCATTCCGACTCGCACAGGGTTGAGGTGGAGGTAACGTACCAGTTCAAGGAGATACTCATCGGCATTGACCAATACAGCTTTGTATCTCCCCTGGAAAAGGTGCCCTGACTTCCCCTGCCTCCGGTTGGACCAGCGTGTGTAGCGGAAGGATAGGTTTTGCATGATACGTGACAGGGGAACGTCCGCCACCTGAATCAGCAGATGCAGGTGATTTGTCATAAGACAAAACGCATGGATGCTATGACCGTAACGCTCTATCCCTTCCTGCATGAGGAGGTGAAATCGGTAACGGTCCCCGTCGTCAAAAAAGGTGTCCTGCCGGGCGTTTCCCCGCAGTATCACGTGGTAGAGGGCGTCGGGATAATGAATTCTCGGTTTTCTTGCCATGATGAAAGTTTATCAGGACTTTCAAATAGTACAAGCCTGACCCCATTGTTCCCTGTTCGCTTCTTCTCCTGTAAGAAACAGTATCCTTTCAACTTCCCCCTTGCGTAATTATGCCAAAATGAGATAATTGCCCCTCGCTAACCAGGCCATCAAAGCTCGGTGAATGGTCAGGCAGGAGTTGTAAAGGGTAGTACAGGGGATAGCGGGACGAGGGCTAGCGTTGTTGATTTGTGGATTTGGAAAACAAAGCACATACCCACCCACCCGATTGACAAGATCGATGTAACGCAAAGGCCAGACAGATTTTCAACTATACGGTTCTACTTGGCAGTCAACCCGCTCGGTCGACTCCAAAGCCGCTATCTGTGATAGCATGGAGAAATTTCAGTAATCATCAAATCCAATGGTCAGTATCGATTAAACATCGTTTTCTCCAATACAATTATTATCTTGTTCTTTATTTAGTTCAGACAACCACAAGCAGAAAGGAACATTCCATGAAAAAAGATTACTCTCGCTACCCACATCAACATCCCGACACTACCGGACACTTCGGCGAATACGGAGGATCCTATATTCCACCGGAACTGCAGGTGGAAATGGACAAAATAACGGATGCCTATCTCACGATAAGCAAAACCCATCGATTTATCGAAGAACTGCGCTCCATCCGGAAACACTACCAGGGACGGCCAACCCCTGTGTACCACGCAGACCGCCTATCGAGGATGTGCGGAGGCAGCCAGATCTACCTTAAGCGCGAAGACCTCAACCATACCGGCGCCCACAAGCTCAACCATTGCATGGGAGAGGGTCTGTTGGCCAAATATATGGGGAAAAAGAAACTGATCGCAGAAACCGGCGCAGGACAACACGGCGTTGCATTGGCAACCGCAGCCGCCTACTTCGGCCTTGAATGCGAAATTCATATGGGCGAAGTCGATATTATAAAAGAAGCACCGAATGTCATCCGCATGAAGCTGCTTGGCGCCACAGTGGTTCCCGTTTCTTTCGGACTCAGGACACTCAAAGAGGCTGTTGATTCGGCATTTCAATCCTACCTGAAGGATCCCGTAAATTCGATCTACTGCATCGGTTCGTTGGTTGGCCCTCACCCCTTCC
>JAQUHM010000131.1 GCA_028683595.1 Geobacteraceae bacterium
TAGGTCCGGGGGGAGTAGTCAATGCCCTTACGAACCTTCCAGGAAGGGAAATGCGTCAATTCAAGATGGCTATGGGCCTTTACCAGACCGGGGATAATGGCACAGCCGGGATACTCAACCACCGGAGCCGAGAAAGAGGCGGTCAGATCGGCAAGCTTTCCGACTGCCAGTATCCTCCCGTTCTGGACAACCAGGGCCCCGCCTTCAATGGCTGGTGACGAAACAGGCAAGAGATATGATGCGGCGTAAATTTTCATGGCAGTGCCCCGGTGAACCGTTATAGAAGTGCTACTGTATTGTATTTGTAGCAAAGAACGGCGGAAAAGCAACGACCGGAAGCACGGAAAAAGCTTTTGCTGCGAAAAACAGGGTTACCAGCTGACCTTACGAAGAGCGCCCTGCCCGGCAATCTCCTTGCGGGAGGGAAGAATCTTGTTCTGCTCATCCACAAAAACGAGCTTTGGTTCGTATACGCGCGCTTCGGCATCGCTCATGGAGGAAAAACTGGCGATTATGACCAAGTCACGGGGTGCAACGAGACGGGCCGCGGCTCCGTTGACACAAACAACTCCTGAGCCACGTTCCCCTTCTATGGCATAGGTCTCGAAGCGACTGCCGTTGTTGACATCCCAGACACTGACCGCCTCATAGGGAAGAATATCCGCGGCATCCATCAGGTCGCGATCGATGGTGACGCTTCCTTCATATTGAAGATCCGCTCCGGTCAGCGTTGCCCGATGAATTTTGCTTTTCAGCATCTTTCTTTCCATGTGACGCCCCTTCCTATCATGGTATTATCAATTAGTCGTGTCGTACCGATACGCACGGCAAGAGCTACCACCGTCCGATCATCTGCCTGTTCCGGCACTTCCAGAGAGTCTCCGTCGCAAAGCTCAGCATAGTCGATACGTGCCAGCGGTTCGCGGTCGAGAATAGCCAGCAACCCGGCGCGTAACCTTTCAACATCTTTTTCACCGCTGCGATAGAGATCGCTGACCGCTGCCATGGACCGTGAAAGACACAGGGCAGCGCTTCGCTCCTCTGGCGAGAGGTAGGAGTTGCGCGAGCTCTTGGCAAGCCCGTCATCCTCGCGTATCGTCGGCATCCCGACAATCTGCACATCCACGTTGAGGTCCCGGACCATCCGTCGGATTACCACCAGCTGCTGGAAGTCCTTTTCACCGAAAAAAGCCATGGTCGGTCTGACGATATTGAACAGCTTTGCGACCACGGTTGTCACGCCACGGAAATGGCCCGGCCGCGATGCGCCGCACAGGGGCAGAGACACCTTCTCCACATTTACATACGTCTGGTAACCCCGCGGGTACATCTCGCCTGCGGTCGGTGCGAAGATGATGTCGACACCATTTTCAGCGGCTATTTCACTGTCCCGCTGAAGGTCGCGCGGGTAGGATTCGAAATCCTCTCCAACGCCGAACTGGGTTGGGTTGACAAAAATACTCAGGACCAGAAGATCGCCCTGAACGCGCCCTTCCTGAAGCAGCGAGGCATGTCCCTGGTGAAGAAAACCCATGGTCGGCACAAACGAGATGGTTTTTCCCGCTGCCAGCGTCGCCCTTGCCCTCTCCTGCATTTCCGCTACCGAGGTAATAATTTCCATATCAATGAAAGGAGTGATCGTCTGTCGGAAATTCGCCGGCCTTCACTTCGGCAATGAAACGTCCGGCAGCGTCTGAAATAATCGATTTCACATCAGCATACTGTTTCACAAATTTGGGTGAATACTTCTCACAGAGACCAAGGATGTCATGAATCACCAGCACCTGTCCGTCGCAGTGAGGCCCGGCACCGATGCCGATCGTGGGTATTTCGAGTTCAGCGGTAATCTTTGCGGCAAGCTTCAGGGGAATACCCTCGAGCACCACGGCAAAAGCTCCGGCTGACTGCACGGCCAGGGCATCCGCAAGGAGTTGCTCCCCTGCCCGTTCCGATTTACCCTGAATTTTATAACCTCCCATCCGGTGGATCGACTGGGGAGTGAGACCGATATGGGCCATGACCGGGATATCCATCTGGACAATGGCCTTGATGCTCTCAACAACATTTTCCCCACCCTCCAGCTTGACCGCCTCGGCACCCCCGTCTTTAACGAGGCGTCCCGCATTGATGCGGGCATCACGAAGATCGGTCTGATAAGAGAGGAACGGAAGGTCGGCAACAAGAAGCGACTTGGGCTTTGCCCGGGCAACGGCACGCGAATGATAGATCATCTCTTCCATGGTAACAGGCAGAGTCGTGTCGTATCCTGAAAAAACAACCCCGACGGAATCGCCGACCAGCAGAATGTCGATTCCACTTTCGTCAAGGACTCGCGCGGTAGGATAGTCATAGCAGGTGAGCATGGATATCTTGACACCGTCACTTTTCATCTTGCGGATGTCAAGGATTGTCTTTTTACGTTTCACACCTGCCCCCATAAAAAACGCCCTCCGGTGACAGAGGGCGTTGTATGGGGAACGATACGAAACGTGATGCGCTTCGTTGTCGTAATCCGGCTATCGCCTCCCGTCCCGGTTCATAAATGAATACAGGCGGTATAATGAATTGGTACTCTTATCCAAAAGTTAAAGGCCAGTCCTGCGGCTCTTCTCAATTATTTTACTTTAGTACCATAACGAAACAAAAAAAACCAGCGTAATTTATGCTGAAACACCTTTGATGACTTCAAGTTGTTCCATTACGGCAACACTCTGCTGCCTGCGCAGCTCCATATTGTCGAAGATTTCTTCGCTGGTCTGCACATGGGATTCAACCGACGCCTCGATCTCGGAACCATCACGTACCTGGGCTTCGGTAGACTTGACCATATCCATGGCCATATCCTTGATGGACTCAATGGAGCGCATGATGTTCTTCGTTGCCCCGGACTGTTCCTTCGAAGCGGTATATATCTGGGCAGCCATGGCACTGACATCCTCAATAGATTGGGTTACAAGTTTGACACCTCTCACCTGCTCTTCGGTTGCCGTCTTGATCTCCTCCGTCATGTCCATGGATCGCACCGCACTCTCGTGGATGATTTTAAGGGTTTCTCCGGTAGCATGACCGATCTCGACACCTTTCTGCACCAGTTCCTTCGAAAAGGTAATGTTCCGGGCGGCCGTGTCCGAATCATTGAGAATATAGGAAATGATTACCGCAATCTCACCGGTAATCTGACCGGTCTGGTGGGAGAGCGCCCGCATCTCTTCTGCAACCACTCCGAAATCTTTTCCGAATTCACCGGCCTGAGCCGCAATGATTGAAGCATTCAGCGCCAGAAGATTAGTCTTTTTGGTAATATCTTTGATAATTTTCACAATATTACCGATGCGTCCGCTATTTTCGGCAAGACGCATGATTCCTTCAAAGGATATCTCTACCGAGCGCTGGATCTCTTCAAGGGCGGAAATCGTCTCTCCTACCTTGTCCTTTCCTGCGTCCGCCTGCAGACGAACCCGTTGGGACACCTCATGGGAAACAGCAGCACTCTTCTCCACATTCTTGATGGAGGCATGCATCTCCTCCATGGCAGAAACGGATTTGTCGATGGTATCCGCAAGGAAATTGAGGTTGTTGGTTACCTGATCGATGGAAAAGGAAATCTGGCCGACAGCAGAACTGGTCTCTTCAACCGATGTCATGACGCTTTCCGAGGCATGGGCAATTCGAGCGGTGCCGTCAAACAGCGAATCAATTGCGGCTTTAAGACTGTAGACGGTATTCGAAAACACTTCCTGCTTTTGGAGAAAGCCGCTGAAGGTATCGTCAAGTTCAGAGGTAAGCGCATCTATGGCCTTCAGCAGATTTATCCGCATGATGGCAGAAGCAGCCTGATCGGCAAAAAGCTTGATCGTATCTTCATCACTCTCGTTCGCCAGACGCCGACTGTATGCGTTGTCAATTCCGAAAAGGCCGACAGATTCTCCTTTTACAACGATCGGACAGAGAACGAATGAACGGGAACGAAGGGGTTTGAACGTGTCATAGGGTGACTGGAGATAATAGTCTTTGGGGCATTTTCCGATATCGTCGATCAGGTAGAATTTCTGTTCGGCGAAACATTTATTGATGACTCCGGTTCGATAGTCCAGTGGCAAAGCGACCTCTGTAACATCGAATCCTTCACTTCCGGTGGCGAGAAGAAAGTGCAGGTTTTTTCTCTCAGGGTCCGCCATCAGAACATTGACACGTTCGAATCCGAGAACCTCGTGCAGGCCTTCGGCACACAATGTCATTACTTCCTTGATATCAAGGGACTTCTGTATCTTGGTACTGATCCTTTGAAATTTCTTGATATTTCCATCAAGAGCCCGGTAGCGCTCTTCAAACGACTCTTTCTGGGAAACCGCTTCCAGATGAACCTTTTCCAGCTCTAGCGCCCTGTCGCTGAGCTGATCAGTGGTTTTCCCGATAAAATAACCGGTAATAGAGGCAAACAGGGCCGTGCCCACGCCTATATAGGTATACAGGAGAACTTTCTCCGGATTAGCGGTCACTTCGCCGAATAATTGTGTCCACAAGGAAATATCCGGCTCATAAAAGACTATAGTGTGAAGCAGAGCCCCGATCGTTGGCGCCGCCACTATCGTCATCAAGCCGAGCGCTGCATACAGGAGACCTCTGTGCTGCCTCTTCCCTTGTGTGTTCATGTCTCTCCATTCCCTGTGAGGATTTGACAATTTCAGAAGCATTTCTGCCAAAACTACTGTCGCGTGAATGCAAGGTTCCTTCACGCAGCGGTGCCACAAGTCTACCAGTCACAAGTATCAAACGGCAGAGTCGTTTACACTATTGAAATGTCCGGATGCGTTGCCTACCTCTCTGCAGTCCGGCATGCTTCCCGAAAAAACGGAAGGAATTTCTCATAGGTCGCCAAAAGCCCCTCCGGTATGACGCGAACATCAGTGATAACTGTCATGAAGTTAGCATCCCCCACCCAGCGCGGAACGATATGGATGTGCAGATGGTCAGCCACCCCTGCACCGGCAACTTTGCCCACGTTGAGGCCGATATTGAAACCCTGAGCTGATAGTGCCTTGGTCGTCACATCACAAGCAAGCCTGACGTTTTCAAACAGCTGCAGCATCTCGTCCGGCGTAAGGTCCTGCAAGGTGCTGACATGGCGATAGGGAGAAACAAGGAGATGTCCGGTGGTATACGGATAGCGGTTCATCATGACAAACGAAAGGGTATCCCGGTGAAGGACAAGGCGTTCTTTCTCAGCTTCCTCGCTCTGCACTTCACCAAGGCAGAAAATGCACCAGGAAGGTTTCTCGTTGAGAATAAACTCCATGCGCCAAGGTGCCCAAAGTCTTTCCATAATGACGACATTCCTTTCAGGACATAGTGCGCAACAGGGCATCAGATTGCGAAGCTTCAGCCCGACAATTCGTAAAATTATCTTTCATCCAACGGCAAAACACAAGCCGTTTTTACTTCTTCCCCGAGGATTTTGCTGTTTCCGGAGTGTGTCTGGGAAAATCGGCATATTTTTTGACAGGAGCGAATAGTAATGGCTGAAATACGCTTCCAATACGTTGTGTGGACAGTAGCTACTTGATGAAAGGAAAAAGAAGGAAGGATAAAAACCCAATACATGCAAAGTCATTACAAAAGCCCTGCAACGGCTGCCTGACACAGCGCTGAAGGGCGATACTATACCAACTCTTCCAGTTCAATATCTGCATCATCCAGATCCGAGAGATCAAATGAACTCTCTTTACCACTCAGGAACGCAATTTTCTGCATCGTGTCGCGGAAACCGGGATTATTGCCAAAAATCTCACGAAAAACCTGCAAAGCCTCTTCCTGACGACCTGCCGCTTCATAGAGGAGTCCAAGCTCATACCGGAGCGCGAGAATACGATCGGAATCAAGCGCATCGAGAGAAAGGAGCGCGGTAAAAAGCTCTTCTGCATCACCATAATTTCCCTGATCACGGAAACAGAGCCCCTGAAGTGTCAGTGAATCCAGTTTCCTGTCAGGGTCATTGGCCGAAATGCGGAACTCTTTGATGGCCTCGTCGTGAAGGCCCATCTCTATATAAGCGATCCCAAGATTGTAGTGTGTCTCAGTATCACCCTGTTCATAGTCCTGCTTCGGGGTATCCTTGAAGCGGGAAAAAATGTCATCAGGCGCCAAGGTGTCAGGCTGAGGAGAATCACTGGCAGAAGGGATCAGTTCCGGGTGTCCAAAGGGTGTCAGCTGGGGCAACTCCGGGACCACATCGGTAAGGGAAAGCTCTGTCTCTTCCAGACAAAAGTCAAAGGCATCCGGCTGTTCTTCCTGGAGCGGAGGTGTTTGTGATTGATCGAATCGAGACGTATCAACCTGTTCACCTTCCGGCGAAAGGAAATCGGGGACATCATCGACGTCAGCGGGCAATGCCTCTTCCATCTCCAAACTTCGCGGCAGATCAGAATCCAGAGGCAAGGGATCCGCGTCGATCTCAGCTTCCGAGGGCTGAAAAACAACACCATCATCAGGAAATTCAAAAGAAATATCTATTTCAAAGTCTTCCTGTTCCTGTTCCGTAGTGGTCACGTCTTCCGCCGAAAGATCAATGGAGCCGAATTCCAGCGAATCGGCGGGAAGCTGTCCTTCTCCGCTGTCAGTGTCTACTTCATCGCAAAGGGCGAGGTCAATTTCATCCCCCCAGGGAGAGTCGCCAAAGTCGGAAGCAGTATCTTCAGGTGTGTCGTCAGCTGCGTCGGCTGCCTGACTTGAACTTCTGGATTTATCTTTCTGAGACAGGATATTTAAACTCACCTGGACATCCGCAAGTTTTGAGGACTCTCCGGTCAGCTCGTAGAGATTTTTCAGGCCTTGGAGGAGACGGAGATCATAAGGCGCCAGATTCTGAAGAGTCGTGTAATAATGCTCAACATCCCCATAGGCGTTTGCCGAAAAGAGCCCGGGAAGATAGCGATCAATAAGAACAATGCTATTTTCCAGGTCACCGGCTTCTACCAGGCAGAGAATGAGGGCCTTTTGTAAGAAAATATCATCAGGACACAGCTCAAGCATCCGTTTCAAAACACTTTCCTGATTCGCTACGTCGTTGCTGAGACGATATGCATCGGAAAGCAGACCCAAGGCGGGAAGACTGTCCGGAGTATCAGCAAGGATCTGTTGCAGCTTTGATACGGCATCTCCCACCATGCCATTCTTTAGCTGTTCCTCAATGAAATCAAGAGCTGAGGTATCCGTTTTTTCGGGAAACAGATCGTGGATTTTACGGCTGACGCGATCAAAAAATTCGCTGTTTCCACGATTCTTCAGGGCCAAGGCTGCCCGGGTAAATTCCTGATATGCCTTTTCCTTCAATTCCGCGGAATACAGTGTTTCAGCAAGTTTCAGACGGATATCAACATTCTCTGGATCAACCGCCTGCATCTTCTGCAGAATTTCAATTGACTCAGCTATCTGACCATTTTTCTGGTAATGATCATAGAGCAGCTTGTATTCCGAAAGCGCATTCCCGATCATGCCCTGCTTTTCATTAAGTGTAGCGAGGCAGAGGGAGATCTCGATGTTCGAAGGATCAAGGCGCTGGATCTGTTTGTACACAGCTATCGACTTCAGGTAGAAACCATTCTCATCATAGAATTTGGCAATGGTGTTGTATTCCCGGATGGCATCTTCACGACGATTGCAGCGAATCATCAACTCGGCAAGCTTCTGACGCAGTTTGACATCCTTGGGATCTGCAGTGACAACCTGCTCGTAATCCCTCAGGGCCCGATCGAACTGCCCTTTCTGAATGTATTTTTGCGCGCTGGCCAGAAATTTGTCTTTTTGAGAACTCAAAGTGGACCCTCTTATACTTGAAATCTTTTGGTTGCGACTCACTCGACCTGCAGTTGAAATTGTCAACCCCGATCATTTACCGGGGAATTGACAGTGCAAGCACCACCAATACTCTACAGGGGATTAACATATAACAGCAAAACAACATCAAGTCAATGAGTTATGCCGCGTAATAGCAGCTCCAGCATCTTTTTCCGAAGGATTTTCCATAGCATTGAGCAGCTCTTGAAGCCGATCCATTTGGCTGACGGAAAGCGGACGATCACGATAGACGGACCGGTAAAATATTTCTGCAAAATCCCTTACGTTGGGGTCGGCAGAGTAATCCGCAAGCTCCATGAGTCCCGTGGCGGAAGATACTGAAACATCAGGATACTTCTTGGCAAGTATCCTGTAAAAGGTTCGAAGCAACTTTTTCTCGGGAGACGAGGCCAACCTCCGCACAGATACCCGATATCCGGCAGCAAGCCCACCGATAGCGACCATAACCAGCACAAGCCACCTTGTACCGACAGGAAAAGAAAAATTCCTCAAGGTACTATTGGCCGACTGGAAAATGTGTATTTGCTTTTCAAGATCATATGATATGACAGCAGAGTTCCAGTAGTAGTTGAGGGAATCGGAAAACTTTCTCACCCTCGCAATAATCGAGGCTCCCGTCCCATCACCTCCAGCGGTAAAATTATCGGCAAAAACACTTGGATCTTTCCTCACCCAACCAATCCCCTTCAGATAGACCTCCACCCACACATGGGCCATATCCTCGGTTACCAGGTAGTAGCCGCCAATTTCATTGTAGTCACCACCGTAATATCCTCCCACCAGGCGCGCAGGAATCCCTGCCTCCCGGAGGAGGATCATGAAGGAAGTAGCAAAGAGTTCGCAATGACCGGACCGGCCCTGAAACAGGAATTCAGCGATTGGATCGCCGGAGTGCGGGAGACCACGTGTTGTGTATCGGAAGCGGGCGGAGCTGAAATACTCTTCAAAGGCAGCAAGTCTCTCCCGGTCGCTACTTCCCTGCGAAGCAATTCTCTTCCCAAGAGCCTTCACTCGTGAAGAGACACGGTCAGGGAGCTTCAGGTAAAAGTCACGGTCAATTTCGCCACGGACCGTGATGGTACGGTTCAGGGAAGACACCGTGTCATACCGCACCCTTCCAGTATGCCTCTTGCGGGTAAAAACCAGGTCCGCTGCCTGCTGAACGCGAATTCCGTTTAATTTCACCGGAGTGTCAAGGGTGATGAGATAGGGACCTGAATTTGGCTCGGGAAAGATGGTCTGCTGAATCACCTCCCGGCCTTTGGTCTTGACATAGTCCCCTTCATCAACCGCTGACCTTACCCAGGCATTGTTCCGGGGAGTGTTCAGCACTATTCCGCGCCAGTAGAGATCCTCTCTGGCAAGCCTGGGACTCTGGGCCCGCAATACCGGGTTCTTCAGCTCCCTGACCTGTGATGACGATC
>JAQUHM010000132.1 GCA_028683595.1 Geobacteraceae bacterium
GATATTCTTGTCACGACCGGTTGCGGAAAGGAAGCAGAACCCAAGCTTGCCACGTCCTCGCTGGTTCTCTGGTCCGTACGCCTCCCCCGGGTGCTTGCCGCGATTATGGTGGGGGCGGCTCTTTCCGTTGCCGGCGCCGTATTTCAGAGCCTTTTTCGCAATCCGCTTGTCTCACCAGGCATTCTCGGGGTTACTTCCGGTGCGAGCTTTGGAGCAACGCTGGCATTTTTCTTCGCAGCCAATTCAGCCCTGGTCGTGGAAGGTTCGGCCTTTCTGTTTGGTCTGCTTGCCGTCATTCTTGCTTACCAGATAGGCCGGAGGAGCGGCAATACCGTTACCAGCCTGGTCCTTTCAGGGATCATCGTTTCCGCTCTTTTCACCGCCGGTGTTTCCCTTCTCAAGTACAAGGCGGACCCCTATCAGCAGCTGCCGGCCATGGTCTTCTGGACTATGGGGAGCTTCAACAGCGTTGTCTGGACGGACGCCGTCAGGGCTCTGCTGATCATCATCCCCGGACTGGCGGCCATCTATCTGTTCCGGTGGTGGTTGAATCCCATTGCCCTGGGGGATGAAGACGCCATGACCCTCGGTATCGATATCCCCAAGGCGAGGTTTCTCTATATCCTGATCGGGACCCTTGTCGTGGCCGCGTCCGTGTCCTTGTGCGGCAACATCGGCTGGGTTGGGCTGGTGGTACCCCATATGGCGAGAATCATCGTCGGCTCGGACCATGACGCCCTCATCCCCTTTACCGCTTTGCTTGGCGGGCTGTTCATGCTGGCTATGGACACCCTTGCCCGCACCTTTTCCGGCGGGGAGATCCCGGTCGGTATCCTGACCGCGCTTCTTGGCGCGCCATTCTTTGCTTACCTGTTAGTGACGCAGGAAAAGAGGGGCGAGTGGCAGAACTGATTTGAGGACTTTATGAGCAATAGTGGCTGGAATTCGAAAGACTATAAAAAATTTGACGAGCAGCGGGCCAAGGAGTATGCGGCCATCGCCAATGAAGTCTTTGCTCCCATCTACCCGGTGATTGCCCGCCAGATCATGGAACGCTGTGGTGTGGATAGCGGGCTCTGCATCGATGTGGGCTGTGGTCCGGCAAATCTTTCCCTTGCCCTGGCACAGCTGACCTCTCTCACTTTCTGCGCCATGGATTTTTCGCCCCATATTTTAGATTTTGCCCAGGCAAACATCGACAGGTCTGGGCTTGCGGCGCGCGTTATTACCGTTGTCGGAGATGTGCACCGGATGCCTTTACCGGATGCGGTCGCTTCACTGATTATCAGCCGCGGTTCCATGCGTTTCTGGCGGAACCGTCCTGCAGCCTTCCGGGAGATGTGGCGGGTTCTTGAGCCGGGCGGCAAGGGGTACGTGGGGGGAGGCCTGGGCTCATCGCTTCTGGCGGAAGAAATCAACCAGGAGATGATCAGGCGCGGTGCGGACTGGCAAAACAAACCGAAACCTCACGCGCGGAAAAACGATACGGCCGAATGGCAGAAAATCATGGCAAAGGCCGGTTTTTCGCGGTATGAGATTGTTTGTGATGATTCGGGTTCCTGGGTATATTTCGAGAAAGAGGGATCACAGGGTGGCATGGGAAACTAACGGTTGCAGCGGGGATTGCCGGAAGATTCCAGCCGTCTTCAGCAACGGCATCCGTCAGGGAGGTGGTGAATGAGAATCGTTGTCTGCACCGCTGCACTCTTTTTAGCGTTCTTTTCGCACTCCGACGGTGGCTGTGACGCAGGGCCGGCTATGAAGACAGTGACCGACCGCTACGGCAAGAAAATCCGGGTACCGGTGGAACCGAAAAGGATAGCCTGTTTTTTCGGGCCTTCCTATGAAAAAGTGTTTTTGCTCGGTGAGGCGGACAAGGTTGCCGCCATGTCAATCAGGCAGCCTCCCTGGGCACACAAAATCAATCCCGGACTGGAAAACATCGTGGTCATGCCTTCCTACAGCAACCCGGATGTTGAACGGATGCTTTCCCTGGGCATTGATCTCGTATTCTACTGGCAATGGCCGCAGCAAACCCGGCACATGACAAATGCGGGGATCCCCGTTGTCTGTCCCTGCGACGACAAGGGGAGCCCGACGACGAGGAAAGAATTCATGAGCCGTTACAAGGATGAGATTCGCCTTTACGGCGACGTGCTGGGGGCTCGGGCAAAAAAGACCGCCGCGTCTTACTGCGCCTACTATGACACTTCCCTGCGGCGGGTGCTTTCCGTTACGGAGAAGATACCCGAGAGTCGGCGGCCGACGGTCTACTACATCACCGGCAGAAGTATCTTCTCCACCCAGGGGAGCTATTCGCTGGCCTACTGGCTTGTGGAAATGGCAGGGGGAAGGCTGGTATCACGGACGCTGCCCCCGGGTTTCGTGGATGCTTCCATGGAACAGATCCTCGCTTGGGACCCGGAGGTCATTCTCGTCGGCGGCATCATGCCTACTGAAGGCGTCATGTCGGATCCACGTTGGAAACCTGTCCGGGCTGTCAGGAGCAAGCGGGTCTATCCCTGTCCGGAAGGAATTTTCCTCTGGGGGCACGGCAGCAGCGAGTCACCCCTTTTCGTCATGTGGCTGGCTAAGCTCCTGCATCCGGAAAAGTTCCGCGACCTGGATCTGGAGCGGGAAACCAAGGAGTACTACCAGCGGTTTTACCACTACCGGCTTGCCAACGAAGAGGTGCGGAGGATCCTGCAGCGGATTCCGCCGGAAGGTTGGAAGCAGGGTGTCGGGATAGGTGGGAACCCGTAACTGCTAGTAAGGAGACCTGCCAGGTTTTGAAAACCTGCAGGTCTGCGTACCTTTTATCGTAACAGGTCAAGAGGAGCTATGTGCATAATGAAGAGAAAGCGTATCCGCAACCTTTGTCTGTTTTTCCTCATCGGTTCCATTCTTGCCGTATTCGGCTGTCAAGCTGACAGGAAAGGAAGTGACGGGGAAACCATCACCGTTGTCGATCAACTGGGGAGAACGGTAACTGTTTCAAAGAACATCAAGCGTATTGCGGCGCTCCATCACTTCGGCGGCAAGGTGGTCTTTGCCCTTGGTGCCCAGGATCTGCTGGTGGATCAGGCGCTGTATCACTGGGAAAACCAGGCAATGGCAAAGGTTAACCCATCCTTTGCCGCCAAACCGAAGCTTATTCAAGGGCATGATATTAATTACGAAGAACTAGTGGCCCTCAGACCTGACATCGCCATCGCCTACACCTCGTTCGACCCTTCGGATCTGGAGAAGCTGGAGAATGCGGGCATCAAGGTCATCGCCATCAGGGGCGAAACCATTGAGGAGAGTTTCGACGGTGTGCGGCTGGTGGCAAAGGTGCTCGGCCGTGAGAAGCGGGGCGAGGAATACATTGCAGACTGCCGGAGGTTGTACGATCTGGTTGCGGAGAGAACAAAGGCGATTCCGCCGAAAAAGAGGCTGAAGGTGATGTTTGCCGGGCCGAAGAACATCTATTCCGCCGCAACCGGCCAGATGCTCCAGAACACCCTGCTGGAGACGGCCGGCGGCCGAAATGTGGCCTCCTCCCTTAACGGTTTCTGGGCGTCGGTTTCTCCTGAGCAGATTGCGGCCTGGAATCCGGATGTTATCTTCCTCGGTTCGAGTCTTGATTCCTACGGTGCCGAGGCTCTGTTTGACAATCAGCAGTTCAAGACCGTCAGTGCCGTGAAGAATCGGAGGGTCTACGTTTTCCCCTCGAACATCGGCTGGTGGGATTATCCCGCTCCCCACTGCATCCTTGGCCTGGTCTGGGCAGCGAAAACGCTCTACCCCGACCGGTTCCGCGATGTTGATATGAAGAAGGTTGCTGATGAGTTTTATCGCAAATATCTCGGCTACTCCTTTACCGCCATGGGCGGGAAGCTCCCTGTCAGCGGGTTGTAGGGTGTTTCCGCCCCCTCATCCGCGCTGTCGGCACACCTTCTCCCTCATGGAGAAGGCGGCGCAGAGCGCCGGGTGAGGGGGGAAACCTTTAAAGTCTCACTAGTCAGGTCAGCCAATCCATGAAAAAAACCTATATCATATTCAGTTTCATTGCCTTTGGAATCGCTTTGCTCTGGGCATTGGCAACCGGTCGTTACCCGATCGGGCTCGGTGATCTGTTTCCCCTTGCTGTTTCCGGTCTTGGCTTCGACGGGCATGTCCCTCCCGAAATGCAGATGGTCTTCTGGAACATCCGGGTGCCGCGGATCCTGCTCAGTATTGTCGTAGGCAGTGGCCTTTCTATTTCCGGGGTGGTTTTCCAGGCTCTGTTCCGCAATCCCCTGGCGGCACCCGATATCCTGGGTGTGACCGCCGGGTCCAGTTTCGGTGCAGCCCTTGCCATCATGTTTTTTACCACCTTCGTCCTCGGGGTGCAGGGATTCGCCTTTCTTTTCGGCGTGTTCGCCGTTTCTATCGCCTACTTCCTTGCCAACCGGAGCTGGGACCGTTCCACCTCGGTTCTGGTCATCTCGGGAATCGTGGTTTCGGCCGTGTTCCAGGCGGGGGTATCCATCCTGATGTACCTGGCGGATCCCTATGATCAGCTTGCCAAGATCGTCTTCTGGATCATGGGCAGTTTCCATGTCGCCTCATGGGCAAAGGTCCAGGCGACCCTTCCCGTGGTGGTTGTCGGTTCCGCTCTTCTCGCCCTTTTCGGCTGGCGCCTTAACATCATGACCCACAACGAGGAGGAGGCCCTCTCCCTTGGTGTCGATGTATTTCGCTGGCGGTTGTTTTATCTTGGGACGAGTACCCTGATCGTTGCCTCGTCGGTGGCCGCGGTCGGCAACATCAGCTGGGTGGGTCTGATAGTGCCGCACATCGCCCGCTACCTGGTGGGCACGGAGCACCGTCGGCTGATTCCGACAGCGGCTCTTATCGGAGGTGGTTTTCTCCTGGTGATGGATACCGTTGCCAGAACGATCTCGGCGTCCGAGATTCCCATCAGTATCATTACCTCGATCCTGGGAGCGCCTTTTCTCGGCTACCTGGTGATTCACCGAAGAAAGAACGGGGCACTTGATGTCAGTACAGGTTGATGGGCTGACAGCAGGATATGGACATATGCCGGTTCTCCATGATATTTCCCTGGAGATCGGGTCCGGTCGCATCTGCGCCCTGATCGGCCGCAACGGTTCCGGCAAGACCACTCTGATGCGCTGCATCAACGGGATTCTCAAGCCTGCGAAGGGCAGCATCTCCGTTTCCGGCAGGGGAATTCGTCAGATGAAAAGGGATGAGATTGCCCGCCTGATCAGCCTGGTTCCCCAGGGGAACTATTCGCCGTTTCAGTTTTCCTGTCTGGAGATAGTGCTCATGGGAGGGGCGTCGCGTATCAAGCCCTGGAGCGCACCCTGCGCGAATGAGAGGCGGAGAGCGAAGGAAATCTGCTGTGAGGTTGGCGTGGCCGACTTGGTGGACCGACCGTTCAACTGCCTTTCGGGCGGGCAGAAACAACTGGTCATGCTGGCCAGGGCCCTTCACCAGGACTCGCCGGTCATGCTGCTGGACGAACCGAATGCGCATCTGGATTTTCCGAATCAGCACCGGATGATGGGGCTGATGCGACGCTTTGTCAAGGAGCGGGGCGTGACCGCGCTCATCACCCTCCACGACCCGAATCTTGCCCTGCAGTATTCCGATGAGGTGGTGATGCTGAAGGACGGCACGGTGGTGGCGGCGGGGCCGACGGCGTTACTTCTGGATGATGTTCATCTGCAACAGCTGTTCGGCACGGAAATCATGGTGGAGCGAACCGTTTCCGGAAGCTATGTGGTGGTTCCACGCAATCCGGCCGGAGAGAATTGATGTTGTATCCCATGCGGCTAATTCACCCCTTTTAATTCCGGTTCTTTTGGCCCCTGGCTGTGTTGTGGCTCCTTGCCAGAGCCCTGCTATGCCTGCGTCGCCTCGCCTAGGAGCCAAGACTCCTCGGGATTAATGCGGTGAACTAACCGTACGGGACACAAAGGAGGTTATCATGCAGTGCAACTATTGTGAGTGGCGGTGCGATCTGACCGGCGGGAAGCCGGGGGTGTGCCGCATGTATGAGGAAGCGGGAGGTGCGATCAGGGAGAGATTCCCCCACCACTGGTCCAGCTGCATATCTTCCCGTATAGAGTCGATACCCTTTTATCATGTCAGGCCTGGCAGCAGAGCCCTGGTGATCGGCACGATGGGCTGTAATTTCAGTTGCCGCTACTGTTCAAATGCCTTTATCGCCAAGGAGGATCCGATTCTCGTTCAGGAACGGATGCTCCAACTGTCCCCTGACGAGGTGGTCCGCAAGGCGAAGCAGATGGGCTGCGTGAGTATTATCTTCAATGTCAACGAACCGGCCATGTCCTTTCCCTCTCTGTTGGAGCTTGCCGATGTGGCTCGCGCGGAAGGCATTCCCCTGGGCTGTCTCACCAATGCCTATTCGACCGAAGAGTCGACGGAATTGCTCGCTTCGATCTTTTCCTTCTTCAATATTGGCCTGAAGGGGATGTCTCCCGCCTTCAACCGCGACTTCATCGGTATCCCCTCCGTCGATCCGATTCTGCGGAATATCCGCAGGCTTGCCGCTACCAGACACGTGGAGGTGACCACACCGATTATCGAGTCGGTCAACGACGGAGAACTGAAGGAAATGGCCCGTTTTTTGGCGGATGTGGATCCGCAAATCCCCTGGCACGTGTTTCGGCTGCTCCCCGAAGATGAAATGAAGGAAGCCTGTTATCCGGATATCGAGACAATTGCCGCGGCAGTTGAATCGGTCCGTCCGATCCTGCCCTATGTATATTTTCATAACTTCGTCGGCTCCGAATGGGTCAATACCCTTTGTCCCGGCTGCGGCGCCCTGGTAATCGAGCGCTTCAGCCTCGGTTGCGGCGGCGATATGCTGAAGTCTTTTCATTGTGTCGAACAGGGCTGTCAGGACTGCGGCCGAGAGATCCGGCTGGCGGGAGATGCGGAGGACTCGTGGAAGTCCGGGGAGGTACAGCAATGAGTAGAGCGATTATCGACGCCCGTGAATGGCAGAAGATCTTCGATCTGAGGACCGGTGCGGCGCTGGCGGACGCAAGCCCGCTGGACCAAATGGTGCGGGCTGTGCAGGAGCGGCATCCGTATCCCGGTGACCTGGATACCGCGGGCAACCGCTGGGTAACCGACACGGCGCTCGACCTGATGGGACGTTACGATCCCTCCTTTGTCTTCCTGACCTACGCCCAGCAGTATTTTTCCGGACGCTATTCCCTGCTGACGGATGCGGACTGGGCTGCCGCGGTTGCGGCAGTGTACGAGGAGGTGGAGCGTTTTGTCTCCCTGTCCGGATTCACTCCGCTGATCGTGGGCACGGGGGGAATGACACCGCTCGTCGCATCGGTCGATTTGACGCGCCTCGACGGGCTGGCCCTGTGTACCCACTGGTCGGCGCGCTACGCCGGTCTCCATGATCCTTCGCCGAAGGACCTGCGCACCGTAGCTGCTCATCCCCAGATCGAATGGGTTGTCACCCGCGAGGAATTCCGCAGTCTGTTCAGGGATTGCCCTTCGGATGCGGCGAGGGTTCCTGAGTACCTGTTGGTAGCACGGCAGGGGTGTATGTTCAAGACAGTGGGCGGCGCTTTCCGCAAAGTCAGGAAAGTTCCGGCTCCGGGATACCGTATTCCCGTGTCCGCGTGCCTGCAGGAAGTGTCTGAAAGTACCGATGTCCGAGCTGCGGTGGAAATGCGCCTCAGGAGGAGCAGGGTAGCTCTTATTTTCGTCGAGGGGTTGGGTGCTGAGGACTTTCCCTGGCCGTACCGGGAAATCGACAATGGACGGGAGTGGTTTTTTTATGAAACGGGGGATGCCCAGTACCTTACCATTACCACCGGACGGCACCAGGTGTTAGAGTATCCCGTGGGATACCGGTACTTCGAGGAAGACGGGCCCGGCAAGGAGTTTCCCTTTTCCGGCTATTTCCGGTCAGTGCCGGAGGATACCATCGGCGCTTCCTGCGGAGCAAGGAGTATCGCCGTGGGGAACCGGAGCATGTTCATGCACATGGCGGCCGGAGCCGATATCTCGCTGGAGTGCTTTGCGCGCAACCTCTACAACCAGGGGACCATGGCTGTCATACACCGCAGCGACAAGGCCTGATCTCTTTTGCTAATGGAAAGTTCCGGCGATTGGTGGTCAGCGCAGGGCTCCGGCCATGACCCGGTAAATATCGGTATTGTCCATCGCCCGGGCGAGATTTTTGCTTCCCGGACCCTCGCTCCAGACCATGGTGTCCACCGCAGTGTGTCCTCTTCCGGTCCAGGCCGTTTCAAGGCTTGCCCCGGGGCCCGGAAGCGAGGCATCGGGGCCGGTTATGGCAAATCCGCCGGTTTCATGGTCCGCCACGACAATTAGGAGGGTCTCGTCTTTGCGCTTCCGGTCCGCCTTGATCCAGTCACGAACAACTGCCACCGCTTCGTCAAAGACAAGGACCTCTCCCAGCTGCATGGGATAGTTGTTCCGATGGTTTGCCTTGTCAACCAGGGCGCCTTCAACCAGCAGGAAAAAGCCGTCGCGGTCCTTTTCCAGCAGCGCGAGAGCTGCCGCGGTCATCTCCGGCAGGCGCGGCTCCGTGCTTGCGGCCGGACGCTGTACTTCGGGAGTCATGCCGCGGGCTTGGAACAGGCCGAGCAGTTTCCGTGAGCCCCTTGCGACCGCCTTCTTCAGTTCCTCGCGATTACTGACTACGGTATAGCCCTTCTTTTGTGCCGTGACCAGCAGGTTCCCTTTTGTCCCGCCTTGATCCACAGTTTCCGTGGTGAATTCAGAACGTCCTCCACCCAGCAGAATGTCGACCGCCGTTGTCTCCAGATACTGGCGGCCGATTTCCCGGCGGCAGTCCCGGCTTGGCACATGGGCGCCGAATGCCGCCGGGGTTGCTTCGGTCATGCCGTCGGTTGTGACCAGTCCCGTTGCCTTGCCCATTTTCCGGGCCAGTTCCAGGATGCTCGGCCGCACCGGGCGACCATCGCCGTGGTAGCAGATTTCATTGTTAGCGAATTTTTCCCCACAGGCCCAGGCCGAGGCTGCAGCGGCCGAGTCAGTCACGAGGCTGTTGGCGGAATGGCTCCGCTGGTAGCCGATGTGCTTCAGTGTTTCGAAGCTGAGCGGGGCGCCGTTCGGACCGTTTTTGAAGGTGCGGGCGGCGGTGACATCAGCCAGACCCATGCCGTCAGGAATCATGATAATGATATTTTTTGCGTTGCCGGCA
>JAQUHM010000133.1 GCA_028683595.1 Geobacteraceae bacterium
CTCTTCCGATCTGGAGGTTTTCAGCGCACCGGAACTGCATGCTGAGCCCGATGAGGCCGCAACCCCGGCCAGGTCCAGGTTGAAGAGGAGCGAGTCGGACTTCACGTCCAGGAAGGAAAGATTGGCGGTGTTGGGGAGGCGTTTCAGCGGATGGCCGTTCACGCAGACGCCGGGGATTGATTCAATAATTCCCTGTTCCAGTCGCTCACGTAGGGTTCCGATTCGGAGGGCTTCCCTTGCCATGGTTCGAGCGGCGATTTCACTGGCCTTGCCCAGTCCGACAATGCCTGCAACATTTTCCGTTCCCGCCCGACGGCTTCTCTCTTGGGAGCCGCCGTGGAGGAGCGGAAATATCTTGGTCCCTTTACGAATAATCAGGGCGCCAATCCCTTTCGGGCCCAGGAGTTTGTACGACGAGAGGGAGAGCAGTTGGATGTTCGACTCCTTCCACTCCAGGGGGATCTTGCCCACGGCCTGAACCGCGTCGCAGTGAAAGCAGACGCCTTTGCTGGCGGCAAGTTCGCCGATTTCCCTGGCCGGAAAGATGGTGCCGGTCTCGTTGTTGGCGTACATGGCCGAGATGAGGGTGGTCTTGCCCGTTATGGCTGCTTCCAGGGCGTTCAGGTCGAGCATGCCTTCACCGTCCACATCGAGAGTGGAAACCTGGAATCCCTGGTGTTCCAGGTAGACGCAGGGGGTAATGACCGACGGATGTTCCACCGTGGTGGTGATTATGTGATTGCCCCGTGAGTGGCGCGCCGCCGCAACACCTTTGATTGCCATGTTGTTTGATTCTGTTGCGCAGGAAGTAAATACAACTTCGGAAGGGTCACAGCCAATCAGCGTGGCAACCTGTTCCCGTGCCTCTTCCACGGCGAATTTTACCCGGCGGCCCGCCCAGTGGATGCTGGAGGGGTTGCCGAACTGCTCACGGAAAAAGGGCAGCATCTCTTCGAAAACTTCGGGATGCAGGGCGGTGGTTGCGTTATTGTCCAGATATATGAGGCGGGTCATGGCGTTCTCCCCTGGGTATTTCCATTGTTTTGTTTGATAATTCTATTGTATATCATACCACACTTTATCGGTCAACTATTGGTGCTGATAGCAAAAGTGATTTCTTTCTTATCAATACGGGCAGCAAGTATCCGATTTTGGCCGAGGTTTGACTATGTTGGCTATGTGGTTATATTCACTTATGTAGCAACGCTTTTATGGTTTGAATTGCCGTGGGTTTGATGGGTTTGCTTGCGCAAAGAACTTGACAGATATGATAAAAAATACTATCTGGTGGGATAGTACGTTCTTGTGTCAGAATGAGTGGAGGTTTATACAATGTTTTCCGAAGAACAGATAGAGCGTTATTCCCGGCATATTATCCTCAAGGAGGTTGGCGGCAGGGGGCAGTTGCGACTTCTGCAGGGGAAGGTTCTGATCATCGGCGCCGGCGGGCTCGGTTCCCCGGTGGCCTTGTATCTGGCTGCAGCCGGTGTCGGCACCATCGGCATTGCCGATGCCGATGTGGTGGCTATTTCGAACCTTCAGCGCCAGGTGATCCATGCCACTCCTGATCTGGGCAAGCCCAAGGTGGAGTCGGCCCGGGAAAAGATGGAGGCCATCAACCCGGATGTGAAGGTCGTTACCCATCAGGTCTGGATCAGTGCCGAAAACATACTGGATATTATCCGTGACTATGATTTTGTTATTGATGGCACGGATAATTTCGCGGCCAAATTTCTGATCAACGATGCCTGCGTCCTGGCTGGCAAGCCGTATTCCCACGGTGGCGTGCTCCATTTCATCGGCCAGACGATGACCGTTATTCCCGGAGAATCTCCCTGTTACCGCTGTATCTTCCCTGAGCCTCCGCCATTGGATGCCATTCCTGCCTGTGCCCAGGCGGGAGTGATCGGTGTGCTGCCCGGCGTAATCGGTACAATTCAGGCGACAGAGGCAATCAAGTATCTGCTCGGGGTCGGGAAACTTCTTACCGGAAGACTCCTGGTGTATGACGCCGAAGGACTGGATTTCTATTCTTCTCCCATTGCCCGTCAGAAAAAGTGTCCCTTGTGCGGCGAAAATCCTTCCATCCTCGAACTGAGAGATGAGGAGGGCGCAAGAAATATCTGCAACCTTCCCTGATGGCTGACATTCCATCGTTTGGTCGCAGAATTTCGTAAAGTTTCTCCTATAAAACCCCTTAACCGTGCGGGAATTCGTTCGCCACTTTCCTTTCTGTCTTACTTCGAATTTTCTTTTAAATCCGCCTGGTGAGTCACCAATTCGTCGACTCTGTCCTGATTGTTTTCCCTGAAATAATTAATTGTGTGATGTAACTTACCGATTTGCCGTTATTTTTGAATGGTAGTAGATACCTTTCACTGAGTATTTAAAAACCATTATGCCGGTCAAGAAAGATATGTATTTATTGTTGATAAAAATAATATAATTATGGCAAGGTGTTTTTAACAAACAGCTACGTAATTTTTGCAAGGTAGTTTCGATATTTTCCCTGAAAGGAGTCGATCATGTCCGAGGTAACCATGAAGCTCATTGACCTTCGCGGTGTCAGTTGCCCGACCAATTTTGTCAAAGCAAAGCTGGCCCTGGAGATGGTCGACAGCGGGGACATCCTTCGCTTCTATCTGGATGAGGGTGAGCCGGAACAAAACGTTACGCGCAGCCTGTCGGCTGAAGGATACCGGCTGCTGGAATCCAGGAAAGCCGACGGCTACTGTATCGTGACGGTAGAAAAAGTTTGAAAGCAGGGTGCAAACTATTATTCTTGGCAAGGAGAGAGAATATGAGCGGTAAAATTCCGATAGTGCATGCCGGTGCAACTGCACAGGAGATTTTGCGACAGGGTGCCGAGGCGGCACAGGGGATAGTGAAGCTGGCCTGCTCTTTTTTCGTGGAAGATACGGTAATCATCGACATGATCCATAAGGACGGTGTAAAGATTGGGATCTTTGCCTTGCCGGCAGACTGAACAAAGAGACCTACGAAGTGGCCGATGCCATAACAGAGCTTTACGGCATCCGAATCGGCTGGTATTTTTCGAAGAATGACGCGGTAGAGAAGCGCGAAAGGGAAAAGGGACTTTTTCCCTTTCGCGGTTGTAGAAAAGCTCGATGTAATCAAAGATACTCTGCTGTGCCTGAGCACGGCTTTGATACTGGTCGTGAAAGACAGGATCTCTCTTCAGGATACTGAATAAGCTTTCTGCTTGGGCATTGTCCCGGCAGTTTACAGTGTGGCTCATGCTGCAGATCATGCCGTATTAACAGCAGTTCCTGAAAGTCGTCACTGGCGTACTGTGATCCCCATGTTTGCGGCAATCTGGGTCACGCTATTGTCACCATTGGTGACCAGTTTGACCGTTTCCATCTTTAATTCGCGAGTAACTGTTTTCTCCTTGCTACCATGACTGACCACCGTGCTCTGTTGTAGCAGCCTTTTGGACTGTCCACAATATCGGGGGAAACTCAATCGGTTGTCACTTATGTTGTGCAGCGAGGGGAGAAGCTTGTAGCCGAGAGTGGCTGGCGTCTGGAACAGATGCTAAACGCATAATTTTATGGGAGTTCCCCTATGCTTCCCGAGACTTGCGGTGCATCGCATCAGCCTGCGTGAAGTCGCCGCGGGCCAGGAAGATATTGCCCAAATTGCTGTAATTGCCGGCCATCTCTTTGAGGTGCCCGAGTTTTTCCCGAATTCCCAGAGATTTGCGGTGCATCGCTTCAGCCTGGTCGAGGTCGCCGCGGGCCTGGAAAAGAACGCCCAGGTTACACAAATTGCTGGCTATCCCTTCGGGGCGCCCGAGATTTCTCTCCATTTTCAGAGACTTTCGGAACATCGCTTCAGCCTGGTCGAAATCGCCGCGGGTCAGGAAGATATTGCCCAAGTTGCAGAAATTGCTGGCCATTCCTACGAGGAAACCGAGACTTTCCTCCATTTTCAGAGATTTGCGGTGCATCTCTTCGGCCTGAGCAAGGTCGCCGCGGCTTCTGAAAAGAACGCCCAGGTTACATAAATTGCTGGCGATTCCTTCGGGACGACCGAGTTTTTCCTCCATTTTCAGAGACTTGCGGAACATCACTTCGGCCTGGTCGAGGTCTCTCCTTGCCAGGAAGAGAACACCCAGGTTGCAGTAAATATTTGACATCCCATCGAGGCGACCGAGCTTTTCCTCTATTTTCAGAGACTTGCGGAACATCGCTTCAGCCTGGTCGAGGTTGCCGCGGGCTTTGCAAAGAACGCCCAGGTTGCAGTAAATATTTGACATCCCATCGAGGCGACCGAGCTTTTCCTCTATTTTCAGAGACTTGCGGAACATCGCTTCGGCCTGGTCGAGGTTGCCGCGGGTCTGGAAAAGAACACCCAGGTTGCGGTAACTTATGGCCACCTCTTCGAGGTGCCCGAGTTTTTCCTCGCTTTCCAGAGACTTGCGGAACATCGCTTCAGCCTGATCGAGGTCGCCCCGGGAATACAGGAGTATCCCAAGTCTCCTTACAAGCGCACTGGCATCAAATTCCGAGAATTGTGCCAGCATACGATGTAACAAATTTTCAGCTTCATTCAAATCTTCAACATTGATATAAAAGTTTACCGCTATGTTCATGACTTCCGCTAAATTGCTTGGCTGGAGAGCTTGTGCGAATTGTACCCGCGCATGTTCCAGTTTCCCTTCAAGCGCAAAGGCTGTGGCGTTATGGCTTAGCTCGATTGACGACTTTTCAGCAGCAGCGACTTGCCTGGCAAAACCCTCTTCTTGTGCCAGTAGTATGTTTATCCGCTGTTCAGCCTCTGCCAGCATTTTTTGCGCTTCACGTATTTCTTCTTTTGCCTGAAGGGACAAGGTTGCCCGGAATGTTTCCATATTCTCAGGGCGAATCTCTCCTTTTAAATATGCTTTCAAATGGTTGTCCAGCATATGTGTGAATTCGTTTTCGGTATGATACTGCTTGTAAAGTATCGAACCCGTTTCTTCCAACTCCAGTTTGAAGCCTATTATTTTCTGCAGTTGTGAGCCCGGAGCTGCCAGAGACGCCGCAACAACCCCTTTAAAATAGACGAAAATTGCAGGGTGGCCTGTCTTGTTGTAGCGCTTCTGTGCCCGACGAAACTGCTCTTCCGTAAATGAGCTGTATTCAGAACTGGGAGCCTTTTGTCCCCATTGTTGATGAAGCACGAGAATGAAAACGTCGCAAGAATCGATTTCCTCGTTGATGATTGCCTCTGTCTGAGGGCATGTTGCAGCTAGAGGGTCTTCCCAGCCCATCGGAAGGAGTCGGGCTTTGGCGTCATCGGTATGCCCCAGGTTGAGAAGCTCAATTGCCTTCAGAAAAGCTTGACGTTCGACAGCGAGGTCATTGGATGAATCAATGAATACTTTGCAGATTTCACTGGAAGCCATTTTTTTCCTCCTCATGTGCGATAATCTTCGTCTCAACTCTTCCGGGACATCGGCGAATTGACGAATTCCCTTCTGGTTTCGAATGCACCCTTTTGAAAACGACCATAGAAATATTTGTTGTGGCAACGATACCGGTTGTATGCAGGCTCAAAAATATTTTATCATTTTATTTTAGATAAAGTAAACAATATTTAGCTTTGTTAAAAACAGGTGTGACAGTGTCTACAATCGGTTAGAATTGCTTTGCCAAACGAAAATTTGACTCGAAAGGAGATCGCTGTTGTAGAAGACAAGTAATACCGTTGTGGTACGCAGAGGGATATCCGTTAAATTATGTGTTGCTAATGATGGCTTTCATCCATGTCCCGCAAAGCACGAATAGATGCTTCAGGTGCCTTTCATCACATAATCTGTAAAGGTTTGGAGTGCAGGGAATCTTTTATGACGACGGAAATTTTGAGGATTCGTGGCTGTCAACCGACGATATATTGTTGCGCTTTGCAAAAACGACTCAATCGGCATGGAGCAAATATTTCACCTTTGTGACAGAGGGGGTTGAACAGGGCCGCAGACCGGAATTGGCCGGATGCGGATTATTGCGTAGCATCGGTGGTTGGCGAGAGCTTTCAGTCATGATTGCGGCAAAGAGCTTTTTAAGGCGGCAGGGAGGCGATCTGGAGCGGCTGGCAAAGATAGTAGCCGACCATTTAGAAATAGAAGTCGAAGAGGTGTGGTCTTGCGGCAAGCAACCGAAGCGGATAGATCCCGGAACCTATGGGGTCAGGCGATGTTGCATCAGGATTGCATCCATGTATAGTATAGGAATTGTCAGGGTAGACGACACGTTACGCCATAACAATAATGCATTATAGGGTATATTTACAGTATTGCAGGCCCGGCCCCATATCCCGAGAAAGTGACGACCGAACCATGATCGCAACAAAGAGAAAAATAGATTTTACGTGTTACAAGCGCTTGGGGATGTATGAAGCATTCAAGGGCAGACAGCTACCTTGCTTCAGCATTACCTGCAATGTTGATATTACAAACCTCATGAATTTCATAAAATCAAATGGTTACCGCTTTTTCATAACAATGAGTCATGGTATATGCAATGCGATCAATCGTGTCCCGGAGCTGAGGCAGAGATTGATTGATAGGGAACTGTACGAGTTCGAGAGGGTCGACCCTGGCTACACAGTCTTGCTTGACGATTCGACCTTCTCATTTTGCGATTCGCTGTATCTGGAAAAATTCAGTGAATATTACGCGTATGCATCGCGAAGAATAGAGTCTGTTAAGGCTTGTCCGGATTGCGGGAAAGGCGAAAAGCACCATATGTTTTTCATCACGAATCTACCGTGGATCAGCTTTACCTCAATTACACATCCGTACGACGAGAAGTACGGCAGCATACCGGTAATTGCAATCGGAAAATATTTCCGTCAGGGCGAGCAAATTATCATGCCCTTGGGTATACAGGTCCATCATGGCATTGTTGATGGATTCCATGTAGGATTGTTTTTCGAACATCTGAATCGAATTGTCCGCAATCTTGAAGGTTTTGATGAATGACACATTACGAAACCCCGTGGTGAATGAACTTTGGGGTCGGACTAAAATATCAGGCAGTAATAATGGACTGAAAATGTATTTTGCTTTTCTCGTTTTACCTTCAAGCTTCGTTTTGGAGGTAAAAGGGGCCTTTAAGAGTAAATCTAGCAGGATGTTGGTAATTTGTTGAGCGAGAAAGCCCAATCCCCAACCACCGGCACGACCGGCCTAAAACCAGATCGGTCAGCCGAAGCCCCGATGAAATATATTGACCTCATGAATTCAAATAACGCTACAGACCCTGTCTATCGAAATCAATGCGCCTATGTACCGGGATCATGAGCTTTGGTGATTGACCCCTGAGAATCGAGAGGAACCATGATAACCAAAATCCACCTGATCTATTTTTCACCAACTAAAACAACGAAGAAAATTGTTGAACAGATTGCAGCAGGGATCAATATCCGTGATATTGAACATTACGATCTGACACTGATGGAGCCAGGTCTTGACAGGCAATTTGCCGATGGCCTTGCCATCATAGGTATTCCGGTCTACGCGGGGCGGGTCCCGGAAGTTTTCTTGAAACGGATTGAAAAGATTTCAGCGGTCGGTATTCCTGCCGTGCTGGTAGCCCTCTATGGCAACCGAGCATTCGAGGATGCGCTCGTTGAGCTGCGTGATGTTGTTGTCTCCAAGGGGTTTGTGGTGATCGCTGCCGGCGCCTTTATTGGGGAGCATTCTTATTCGACGAGCCAACAGCCAATCGCCGCCAACCGCCCTGATGCTGCCGATCTGCAAAAGGCGAAAGAATTTGGAATAAATATAGCAAAGGAACTACAGGAAAACATTGGCAAGTCAGTCGTGGAGATTCCTGGCAACGTACCCTACAAGGAAAGAGTCCCTCTTGGTGGTATCGCCCCTGAAACTAACCGTGAACTGTGTACACTTTGCGGGACCTGTGCAAAAGTTTGCCCAACCTTTGTCATCAGAGTGGATAGTGAGGTTAAAACTAATGCGGAGAACTGCATCATGTGTTGCGCCTGCGTCAAATACTGCCCTGAGAATGCAAGAGAGCTGAAACATCCGATGATCGAGGCCAGACGTGAGATGCTGGTCAAAAACTGCAGCATTCGTAAAGTGCCGAACGATTTTTTATGAACTGTGGTTTCGTAAAGGGAAACTTGGCCTATTGGGAGTTGGTACTGTTATGCTGATTTCCAAATCAAAATAGGAGGGTTACATGAACAAGAAAGGTCCTTTTCGATTGATTTACGGCAGCAAAATGCTGCTTCTTCTCGTGTTGGGTACATTGCTGGCAGCCTGTTCCCCAGCCCACATGGTCAAAAAGGGTGACAACCTGAATATCTTGACGGTAAAACCCGATCCTGGGAAAGCGGCGCTGGTCGTGGCCAGGACGACAGTTTTTGGCGGGGCGATCAATTTTTTTACCTACCTTGATCACAAGTTTATCGGTGTAACCAGAGGGAAAGGGTGTTTTGTCAAGACGGACATTGCGCCGGGAACTCAGTATCTCATTGCCCGAACCGAAAGCCTGGAAACCGGCAAGCTCCTGTTTGAGCCGGACAAGGTTTATTATGTGCAGGAATCTCCCCGAATCGGCTGGGTGGTTGCGCGTGTCATTTTGGCTCCGGTGTCGCCGGAACACCTCTTGGCGGAAATAGGAGAATATGGTTGCGAGTGTTATGTGATCGACGAAAAGGATCTTGCCGAGGACCTTGATGAGCACGAGTACAACGAAGCTGTCACCGACTATGAGCGGGAAATCGGCGAAGGGTATCACAAGGAGTTTACCGAGTACAAAGGCTTTACGGTAAAGTAGCTGCCGAGGCCCATCAGGGTCACTTTGTCGATTCGATACTTCCGTCTCTTCTTGCGGGCATATTTGTCACCGAAATACTTCTCCTCTACTCCATTTGACTCAGGCGCAACTGGTTCCAATCGGCCGGCCTGCTGGTCTATTTGCTATGCACTCATTGACATAACTGACAGTACGTGCCATATTTTCCGGTATCCACAACCGGATCTGTTCACGCGGCAACGAAGCTCGCAGGGGAAAATTCCCTGCGGGCTTTTTTTGTGTGCGCCAGGCATGGCGCGTGGCGTGGAAGCGCCATCTGTTTGGCTGTGGTGGTCAAGCAGTGACTTGGAGGTGCAAGTCCTCTACGGGCCCTGATGGTGGGAACCGTTAGCCGAAC
>JAQUHM010000134.1 GCA_028683595.1 Geobacteraceae bacterium
GGCACAGTTTTTCTGCTGAAGAATCTTCCGAATAGAGCGTAATTCGCAAAATGTCCTTTGTAGCATCTCCTGATATCTCGACCTGGAAGTTGAGCAGTCCCGGCAACGGGAACAGCGCCTCATCCAAATCAGCCACAGTCAGAAGATTTCGACTGCCCACTCGGACACCTCCGCATAACCTTCCTTTTACCCATTCCAGGCGCTTTAGGATCGTACCGCACGGACAGGGACCTGTCAGGAAACGTGATAGATCGCCAGTGCGGTAGCGCACCAGGGGCATTCCCTTTCGCGTCAGTGTGGTAAATACCACTTCACCGGTTGCGCCTTCCGGGACGGGTCGTCCGGAATCCGGATCTACTATCTCGAAAAAGAGATCCGCTTCCCTGATGTGATACCCGCAGAGCGCCTTGCAGTCAACCGCCGCTCCGAGTCCCATTTCGGTCATTCCGTAGTGATTGAAGACGGGGCATTCCCATGCGTTTTCAATTTCTTTCACGATGGCCGCCGGCACATAATCGGCACTTAACAGTACGCTCTTGATCATTCCTTTTGGTATGGCTGTCGAATCCTTGTGCCTCACCAGACCCAGAACCTGCACAGGAATACCGATTAGGCAGCCTACCTCTTTATCCACAATCTCGGCAATGGCCTTCCCGCTGTCCATGACTATCCCGTGCGGAATCCCCAGAACATCCATCCGCTTCAGTGCTTTGACCATCAAGTCTCCAACAGTGCCGTGCCGATCCGCGGGCATGAGGATGAGCACCTTACCGCCGGGCCTTACCAACGCCTGCATGCCGTGATGGAACAAATCGGTGGTCAGTTCAAGGTCATCCTCGGTAAAGTGGATACGCTTGGCAAGCGCGGTCGTCCCTGAAGTGTTCAGTGTCACCACACGGGAGACCTCGTCCCTTGAGACGCAGAGAAAGCGCAGGTCGTTTTGCTGAATGTCTTCGGGGGTGGTGAAAGGAAGCGAGGCGATATCCTCAAGACTTTTCAGATCAGATCCTCTACCCCCGGTGAAGAGTCTCCGGTAGAAGGGCGCGCGGGTACGGACGTAGTCGATCGTTTCTTGCAGCTTACGGAGTTGATGCCGGTCAATGTCGTACCTTAGATCCGCTCCGATTGCGGTTGTGCCGATCCTCGCTTTAATCCAAGGCTCCAGCGGGGTTCTTTCCATTGCATTTCCTTTTCAGCTTTACCACTTTTGCCTCAGATCTGCCAGGTTTTAAAAACCTGACAGGCCTTGTAAATGTCCTCGATACAACCTCTCTCCGCTTAGGGAGGTAAGGTTATAGAGACAGAACGGGATCATCCTACCATCGGGAGCAACCACATGGATACAGCAATCACGGACCCGTTCCAGGTCCAGGTTCCAGACATCCTGAAAGGCCATACAGGAAACAGAAAGCATCCGTGAGTTCACCTTTTCCAGGAAGCCGTCAAGGGTTTCGATACCCGCTGCAGGGTCGGATGAAGCTTTACAGCAACAGTCAGATCCTTTGGCGGCAGGCGATGCGGACCACTGCCGGGCCGTGAACGAAACCGCATGCGCATCGCTTCCTTCCCTGGAACTGCAACATCCCCCGCCATGGCCAGTGAGAGCCTGCAGGCCGCCGCCAGCCTTCGGGATAAAGGTACCGTGAAAGGAGCAGAGGGTATTCTCCCACCCCGGCGGGGTGAAGTCCTTAACACGCATCAGGCCGTCCGTCTGGTCCTCGATTGCGCGCATGATATCAGGCAGAGTGAGTCGACGGCTGTTGTCGGGAGGGCCGGGGCAGCGACCGAAATAACTGACCGGTTGGAAATGCACCCCCCGTACGCCAGGTGACAACTCCAGTGCCAGTTTTATAATGGCGCCGATGTTATGGGTATTGACCCCGGGAACAATGGTCGGCACCAGCACCACGCCGATGCCATTCTCTACGCATTGATCAATGGCGCTTCTTTTCTCCGCATAGAAAGCGCGCCCTCTCAGCTTTCGGTAAATGTCGTCTTCAGTCCCGTCGAACTGAAAAAAAACGGAAGCGGCGCCCGCCTGCCGCAGCACCGAAGCATAATCCTCCTCTATGGCAAGCCGCAAGCCATTGGTGTTCACCTGAATGAAAGGGAAACCGAAGGAACGTCCCATCTCGATAATGGTCGGGAGGTCGTCCCGAACAGTCGGTTCCCCGCCGGACAACTGGATAATGATGTCGGTACCGTATGCCTGGAGCACCCGCCGATACCATTCACTGATTTCCGTCAAAGTTGGATCCGAAGCGGAGTCCGAACCGGAATCGGCAAAACAAACCGGGCAGCGGAGGTTACAGCGGGGGGTAACCTCGAGAACCGCGGTACAGGCGTTCTTGCGGTGCATCGGGCAGATCCCGCAATCGAACGGGCACCCGCGGTTGACAAGCGTCTGGGATTCGCTGGTCCGTACCACATTGGGCTGTCTCTTCCACCCTTGAAACTCCTGCCCGGCACGCCAGATAATGGTGCGGAATTCGCCGTGCTCGGGGCAGCTCTTTACCAGATAGACATCGTCACCGCACATTTCACGGGCAGCAGGGACCCTGTCCAGGCAATACGGACAGAGGCTTTCCGTTGCAAAAGACGTCCCCTCTTCGCAGCACCCCATCATCTGCCTTCCATCAGGTCGAAGTCATTTTGAATTAGAATTTCGAGGACCTTCTGATAGGTGGCTGCCACTACAGCACCACATCTCTCGTTTCGAAGGGAACCATCTTCTGAAATCGCATCGCAGCTAATACCACCGTACTGTCCACCATACGTTTCACGGAACCAATCGCCCAGCTCATGCAGCATGCTCATCAGGCGGAAATGTTCCTCATCTTCGTCCGTTCCTTTCCCGGCATAGAGTGACAGAATGCAGGCACCTCCTGTGAGCGCGCCGCATACTTCTCCAATGCCGACACCGAAAGCTAGCCCGGCCATGGCACGGATGAGATCAGGGTTTTCCTTATCCTGTGCCTCAAGTGCCAACTGCAGCATAATCTGACTGCAATAGAACCCCTTCGATTTCAATTCCATCATGCGAAACATCATGTCATCCATCAGAAATTACCCCCGTGTCACTTCTTTTGCGCAACCATAAGAAAGTACCCCGGGCCAGGAAACGTCATCAGGGCCGATGGTCCGGTGCATCCTGGTCCGGAAGCAGCAAAGAAATCACAAAAATCCGTAAGGAAACCGTGGCTGAGAATCATCTGTGCCGCCAATTCCTTGAGATACTTCGTATGGTCTTCCCAAACCTGACCCTCAAACCCCGCATCCGCAACGAGCGACTCTATCTCAATGCGAGTCCTCAAGGCTGACATGCTTCTCCCTGAACATGCCGTTTCCAGCTTCTCCCGGCCCCGATCATAGAGGTCACTCATGATCAGATACCCCCCCGACCGAAGAACCCGGGCAAATTCCGAAAGAGCATGTTCAGGTTCAGAAATAAGAGAAAGCACGCACTCGCAAAGTAGTCCGTCACACACTCCTTGAGGGATGGGAAGTTCTTCAGCGCGTGCCAATGCCAAAGGATAGCATCCCACTTGACCGTTTTCTCGAAGAAGACTTTCGGAGAGATCTAACCCCAGAGCCTTGAAATTGTGTTTCTCCCGGAGGAATGCAACAGATGCACCAGTACCGCACCCAACATCGATAATTCGGGCCAAATGAGGAAATTCACAGAAAGAGACACCCCGCTCTGTCAGGCGGAAACCACCAGGTCGCAGCAGCGAACCGGTAACGGAACGCAAAGCAGCCGATTCATGCAGTGCTGCCAGAGCCTGAATCGGCGGTCTCTTCTTACTATTTATCTTCAAGGATTCTTTCGGCTTCCGCCATCTTGCCAACAGCAAGACTCTCCGGAACCAGCACAAGTCCGCATTGGGCACAGGCGGGAAGATCGACTTCAAAATTGCCCTTCATGTAGGTAAAAAAAACCTTACGGAGAGCAAGGTCCCCATTGCAGGACGAACATTTCCACTCGGCGGCCTCTTGTGAAAAATTCATTTTTTAGTCCCCACGATTTTCATTCTGTGACAATAGGCATTGTGGACTCTGAAATTATCCCCATCGACAGAATATTCAACCCAGAACGTAACATTCTCCGGCTGGTAGTACGCCAAAAAGTTGCCGGTTTCTTTGTTACGCAGCTTTTTCCCGGTTTTTTCGGCGTAATTAATGACTTTACGGATGTCATCCTTGAGAATCCTTCTCCGGTCAATCTTTCTGAAAACCTCAGCGGTCATGAGTACCTTGATGGCTTCGTGTTCCGCCGAAACCACTTTCCCCTTTTCCCCAAGTCCGCGGAGAATGTTTTCCTTGACCAAAGCAC
Source organism: Geobacteraceae bacterium (assembly GCA_028683595.1). Taxonomy (GTDB): domain Bacteria; phylum Desulfobacterota; class Desulfuromonadia; order Geobacterales; family Geobacteraceae; genus RPRC01. The sequence goes on from JAQUHM010000134.1 coordinate 4,334, forward strand.
GGTTCTCTCTGCGCTCGGACCAAGATATGGCCCCCCGGGAGGCCGGGTCAGAACCAACATCGTTGGGAAAAATGAGTTCCAGAAGGTGAGCGGTCCTTTTTCCAGCGGCTGCCAGATTGTCTCGACACATGGCACAGTAGGCAATATAGTCGTGTTCAGACACGGCAGTCCGGTAGTAAACCGTATCCGTATTCTGCATTAATTGTTTGCGATACCAGCCATCAGGCGATTTAAAGGTCTGAGAAGAAACGGGAGCCGTCCCCACCCGATGGGAGATAACATCGTCTGCCAGTTTCGGGTTGGCATTGTACATTAGGCCACCATATCCGCAACACTCGGCTTGATTTCCACTCAGGGGTAATTCTTCCAGTGCAAAACCGAGCGATGTGACGATACGCCGGACATTTTCTCTGGTTTCTGGGGCATGGCGGGTAATGCACGGATCCACAACCGAAATAGTAGTCCCTTTCAAAGCCGCTGAAAACGAGTTATTTCCCGTCGGAAGGCCGCATTCTTCCAGTGTTTTCCAGATGGAATCAATTGCCATTTCCGGCAACTGTCCAGCAAGAATACTTGCACAGGTCGAGCATGCGGTAATGACGCGGGGTTTCCCTATTTGCTCCCATTCTTTCCTTATCTCTTCTACAGATTCTTTGAAAAGTTGGTCCTGTCCGGCCCAATAGGCAGGTGCTCCGCAGCAGCGAAGCATGATGCCAACTCCTCCCGTGAGTTTCTCCTGCAGATAAAGGTATGACGACAACACTTCTTCCGGCGAGGTGGCACAGAGCTGACAACTGGGAAAATACAGGTAGGCGCTTTCGCTTTTTCCAGGCTCATGACGACAGACAGTAAAATGTTTACCGTTACTGTGGGCCATGTCCAGCAAAGCAAACTCGTGAAAAGAGGGCGGCATTAATTTCTGTTCATGTAGAGTACGGCGAGCTTGCAGGCAAAGTTCGCCCACATAGAAGTCATTGGGGCAGACCGTCTCGCATAGTCCGCAGGTAGTGCAAGAATTGACGAACAGGTTCTTGGTTCGGGACGAGCCAAAAAGCACATGTTCATTATTGAATATTTCTCGTGCATACTTCTTCGGGTACGCCCTGTAGCGTTCCATATACAGGCAAACCTTCACGCACTCCATGCACTCGCACTGGATACAGCGGGAAGCTTCTCGTATTGCCTCTTCATCGATTAGACCGACTCTAGCGTCCGACGCTTGAACACGCGGAACCTTTGCTATTCCTTCAGTTTTCGTAAATAGTCGCGTTTTGAACGGGCCTTCATTTTCCCTGGCATGATCGATCTTGGCCTTCTGGAGATACCGTTCAATGGACAACGCACCCTTCTTTCCAGCCAGAGTCTCGAAAACAGGGGAATAAGGACCAGACCGACATGTTCCGCCACCGGCAAAAACACCTTCTCTGCTCGTAGCAGCGGTTACGGAATCAATAAAAACCAGACCGTCGCTGTCATGTTGTATCGGTAGTTCGATCTCATAAACTGCGTCACGATCCAAGTAGACGGCATCATATTCCATGCAAATCTTCTCAAACTTCTCGGCATCAAGAGAAGCCTCAAGCCGAATATCGGCTTTCAAATCCTCCAGCACCGCTAATTCCTCACGAATGATTTCCCTTGGCAAAAGATCTTCTGAAATTTCCCACAGGAAACCGCCCAACCGGTCACTTCTTTCGTATAGTGATACGGCAAACCCTTTTTTTAGGAGTTCAAAAGCAGTCGTTAAACCCGCGAGTCCGGCACCGAGGACGGCAATTCGTGTATCTTTCCTGGGAAGAAGCTGAATCCGCCTTTTCCCCTGGACATTTTCCACGCATCTTCGCTCCAAGGCACCAATGGCTATCGGCTCTTCTACCTCGCTCCGTTTGCAGTTCTGCTCACAGGGATGATCACATATTCGCCCCAGGATACCAAGAAACGGCATGGACTTGTTCAAGACCTTGTGAGCGGCGTCCCAGTCACCTGCCCCCACATTTTTCACGAACAGCCGAACATCGACATGGATGGGGCAGCTAGCGGTACACTCAGGTGGCTCCTCTTGTATACACTTGTTTTCCCACTCCAGAAGTTCATTCTTTTCCATGCATACCTTCTTTCATCGAGTCAAATATATTCTGCCGGGAAACGATGAGAGGATCACCTGCAAGCCTCTTTCGTTATATCATAAAATAAATAACGGTAAAAGATCTTTTGCGCCAGCACACGATGGAACCGGCTCAAACACAGGGTAAATTCACCTTATTTTGCATACATGCTTTCTTATTTCTTCTTGTTGGCGGTTCCGAGTTTACAGCCTGGCAGACATAACTCTGGGCAAGTGCATCAGCAACAGCGAAGGCCTTCTTAGGCGACTCAGGGCCGCGAGAATCTTCTCGGGGTATGCCGGCAGGTGACGGATATGCACGCCGCAGGCGTTGTCAATGGCATTTTCGCATGCCACACGAATGGCGTTACCGATAATGACGTTATGACGGCTGCCGCCGGATGGGCAACTCTTCGTGGTAAGGCTGGTATCGTTCATGCGGAGATGGATCTGGCCCGGCTTAAGTCCCAGCGGCTTGAAGACTTCCTGAGCAGCGATCAACGCCCTTTCGATAGTGTTGACTTTTAGTACTTTCTTAAACATTCTTCCTTCTTATGTGTTCATATAACAGGGCAAAACCCAGTTACGCTGGAAGATAAAAAGTCCCTCACCCGGCGTGGAAACCAGGGCGAGGGCAAGTGAACCGACACGGGAAATATCATATTTTACCAAAACTGCAGTTTGGATACCGGCATTCAGAACAACCGGCGCAAAAACCACCATGGCCCAAAGAAACGATATCGGCTCGAGACACTCTTTCACCTGCAAGAAGTCGCGGGACTAACAGATCGAAAATTGTAGCCTTGCGATACATGGCACAACCAGGGAGGCCGATTATCGGAGTTGTTCCGGCATAGGAAAGCATGAACATCGAGCCGGGAAAAGTGGGCGACCCGTAAGTGATTACTTCACCACATGCTTCTCTTATCGCGGAAGGTGTCCGGTCATCCGGATCCACAGACATTCCTCCACTTGCAACAATCATTTCTGCACCTTGCTCCAGCAGTTCATGAATGGCCTCCATGATAACGGAAACATCATCCGGAACAATGATCTGACGAAAGACTTCACTGCCCATTGCAGCAAATTTGGAACAAACAACAGGGCCAAACTTGTCTTCAATTCTTCCGTGGAATATCTCACTACCCGTTGTAACCAGCCCTACCCGAATTGATTCAAACGGCATCACTTCCACAATCGGATAACAATCGCGGCAGATTTTTTCAACCGCAAGGATCCGGGCCGTATCGGTAAAAAGCGGTATGATACGAGTTCCTGCAACAGGAGCATCTGCTGTTACCTGCTGATTACTATGAAGCGTTGCCAACACAATCTGCTCAATTGAGTTAATTGCATGTAATCCTGCCGTATTAACTTTAAGCAAACCGCTACCGGTTGCAACCAGCTTCACTTTTCCTTCTACTGCCTCCGTCAAACCTATCCCGCGACCGGAAGCTGCTTTGGCAATTCTGAATGCAGCGTCATCTTCATGGACATACCCCTCCTTAAGATCAAGGATATAGATATTGTTTTTACCCAGATTCATGAGCATAGGCACGTCTTCCTGCCGAATTATATGACCTTTCTTGAAAGACCTCCCTTCGAACTCTCCAGGCGCAATACGTGTAATATCGTGAAACAGAACCTTGCCTACCGCTTCCTGTACCGGAATATTTTTCACCATATGGCTCACTCTCCTCAGATTATTCTTAAACTTGACAATTTTTCCTTTCATCGATAGAACCATGCATATTTTGACAAGCAAACCAAGAAACCGGCTGGGCATGACCACCAATCGATATTTAGTTTCCATCCGGAACCCCCGGATGTGAAACTATTGGTTTTCAATTTGGAAACGAGGGATTTTTTGTCCTGGCAAGCAAACCCGCGGATTGACTCAATCAGGGCGCAAAAGAACCGTTTCCGGATGAAAACTATGTATGCAAACAGATGTTCTACGCCTGCCCCCTTAAACAGCAGCAGTTTCTGGAGTTTTCGCAGTTTTCGGCCCAGAAACGAATAAACCCGCATCAATACCGATAAATTACGGCATCAATGCGGGTTCCGTTACGTCCGCTGTTGGCGGAGGACGAAATAAGCGCCTGATCTTTCTTAAATATTATGTACGATAAATTGGTAATAGAATCAGGATTGCCCTCAGCATGTAACTAATTGTTTTTGTCTGGAACCTCTTCATGGTGAATCTCTACGGAAGGATCGTTATATATCACATCACATATCATCCTGCAATATTATTTTTTACTTCTTCACATTTCAGCAATCTGAGCCCCTGATGCGGAAAATTGCCAGAATTCCATCAACTTGTAACAAATAACAGAAGACAGCAACAAGTTTAATTTTAACTCTCAAGTCTGAAATATGCGGCAACAATGCGGACATCTTCCCAAAACCACTCTTGACCTGCGCCCCCTCACCAACAAAATATTTTTTTAAAATATCATAAATATCTCAATTTTATTGTTGCAATTCGTTATTTATCTTGGTATATAACGAGTGGATATTCTCCCATATCCATTTTTCCTTTGGCCCCATGTTGCCCAGCATGGGGCCTCCCTTTTTCACACAACACGCGACCGACCAGACATATGCGTTGCTCAAACTATTATAGGTCTCGTCACACTAGTGTCCGGTTAATAAGTGAATAAGTTTAGCTGGTTACGGTCTGAGGTATCGATATTTTGCTTGAGAGCCTCTGCAACCAGTGATGAAAT
>JAQUHM010000135.1 GCA_028683595.1 Geobacteraceae bacterium
TGTGAAAGCAAGAACTTTGAGGCCGTATTCAACTTTAAGCTTGTACAACAGGTATAGGCTATCTTTGCCGCCGCTCACAGGAACGAGACAATCAAATTCTCCTTTCCCCCGGCAATCCTGTAGCGCTCTCTCCAGGTCTGCTTCACGTTCTTTTCGGCAAGACTCTTCCTGTGAAATATCGACTTTATTAAAGTCTCTGCAAGGCTCACAGATTCCATGTTGGTCCAGATTTGCTCCGGGGACGACTTCCGGCAAAAGACAGCACTTACACTTGCGCATCTTCAACCCCCTAATACACGAATCATGAGAAGTTGTAAATAAATTGTTTTATTGACATGGAAGTATATCACCCATGATTTTCAGGTTCAACTTGATTTTGGCACTCGCACTCCAGAACAAAGCTTTTCAAAGAGCGCTCAAACCTGGTCTTCATACAAGAATCTGATCCGCACCTCATGCAAAAATTGTCATTCCCGTAGCAACTTTAATCGGGAATCCAGCTTCTAACCAACTGAACGTATGAATTCCGCACAATTACATTCGGAGATGACAATTTTTATTGCAGTAGAATAGTGCTAATCAGGCCTTTATTTATTTCGACTCGAACAGGAAGCACCCAAGAAAAGCATCCATTTAACGTAAAGAATTTCGACAAATCTTATGGAGACGGTGAGAAATACCCCTCATCAGTAATAAAAGCCCAAATATCTGGCTGTTCTTTACGAATTCTTTTTAGCAGAAATTGAATATTACCATAACAAGGCTGCCGCATGCCATGATATGCAACCAACGGCCCGACCGGCTGAAAATAAATGCCGAATCGAGCAAGAAGGCGGAGCAAAGAAGGATCCATCACCGCCAACCAATCCGTTATACCGCGCTCGAGGCTCATCTGTAGAATTGCTTTCATCAGCCCAAGCACAATTGAGGGACGAGCAAGCCTGGTATTTTCCCCCGGTTTCTTTACGCGGAAACCGTCCTGACTCGCGCTTATTGTAAGATATTTTCTGGCAACCTTTGAGATAGCAAATCGGGAAATTTCAGCAGTTTTTGACAAACACAAGGGTCGCATGTGGGCAATCCGAAAATTACGGCATATTTGGTGCATTGGAAAAATGGGGGTTGAAGCATCATTGCCAGCAAGCACCAACCTGACAGTGCCGAGGATGGAATCATCGACCCTCGAAACAATCAGGCTGTGCACGGAGTGATTGTCAAACGAATCGGTTTCCCGCTGATCGGTAAAAGCAGCGGATTCTTCGTATCCACGCTCCCGACAATATACCTGGTAGCGTAGCCGAAAGGCCTGATCAAGGAGTTCCGGAGTTTCTGCCTGGACGATATCGAACCAATCATTAAAAATAGGGATGGATGTTTTTCGTGGCAATTGAGGGGAGAAGGTTTGCATTACGGCAGAACTTTGCATGTAGTTACCTCGTCAACAGCAAGGCCACTGGTTCAAATTAGTTTAATTGAACTCAAGGACTGTGCCGTTCTTCATTTATGGAATAATTAGATCATTTGATATTACAAGCAATTCAATTCTTGAAAATAAAAAAGCCGGATGCCCAATATCCTTATGATATTTCGGCAACCCGGCTGTCTCGGTAAGACCCTGTAGGCTTTCCGCCCTGCCCTTGCAGGCAGTTTAGTATTTTCGTATATCTATGCGGTTTTGTGTGAAAATCATTACCTGGAGTGGAAATACCAGATATTCCAGAATGGATCAAGCTTTTTATCGTGAATTTTCCTTAAACATAGACAGTTTCAGGAAATTCAATAAACTATTATCAGCCACGGATGGACTCGGATAAAGGAAATAAACCCTAAAAATACTCGCGAGAATGTGTATCAACTTTGGAAACGTTTCACGGTTTCGGGTTTATTGAAATTCTGATCGGGAATCCAGCCTCTTACCGCCTGTAATTTGGGACCCCCGATAAAGAAATTCGGGGATGACAATCTTCATAGCGGAAGAATAGTGCTAATCGAATTCAATTATGATTCGTATTTATCCGTGAACATCCGTGTTCATCCGTGGCTAACGACTTTGATTTCCGGTTTTCGCTTTAACGATAAAAATCCATGCACATCCGCAGCTAACCGCTGTTTTTGCACCTTGACAAGCCTGATACAGCGACATAGTATTTTAATACCATTCTACTGATGAACAGGACGATTCCACACATGACTCGATTTCTTTTCAGAAAAATACCGAAAGATGATCCTCTCATCAATGAGGTGTACCGACTGAGATACAAGGTTTACTGCGAAGAGTGGGGATTCGAAAAACCGGAAGACCACCCCGGTGGTCTGGAGACCGACGAATACGACCCTCACTCCGTGCACTTGGGCGCCTTCTCTCAAGAGAACGGAGATCTGATAGGCACCATCAGACTTATCCTGAACTCCGAACTAGGCTTTCCAATCGAAAAGCACTGCTTAATTAGCACTGATATTTCCTGGCTCAATAAAGACAAAGTCGCTGAAGTTTCACGGCTTGCCGTGAGCAAGGAATATCGCAAGAGAGCCGTTGACTGCCTTATTTACAATGACGGGCAACTGGGGTCCGACCAGAAGGAACTCACGAAGGAAATTCAGGAGAAACGAAAACAGGAATTCTTAATAATCATGGGACTCTACACCTGCATGTACATGGAGAGTGCATCCCTGGGACTGACCCACTGGTATGCCGTCATGGCGAAGGGTCTCCGCATCCTTTTGAGAAGGATGAGCATCCAGCTTACACCTATTGGCCCGGAGGTCGAGTACCATGGACTTCGCGTGCCATATCTTGGGACTATCGCTGATATCCTGAAAAATGTTTCCGAAGAGAAAGCAGAATTCTTCACGGAGTGCCAGAAAGCCGTTATAGGTGAGTAAAGGCAAAGAGCAGGGGACGGTTAAGCAGTGAAACAGTGGAAACAATGGACAGGGGACAGGGGACAGGGGACAGTAAAAAATATCCGTTTCCGTGACTGCATTGCTTGATCACGATTCTACCCATGAGCGAAGCGGACTTTCTACGCCTCACCTCAATTTACCTACCAAAAATACCACTTCCCTGTTTGCAGCACGTACATCCCCAGTGCCAAGTTCGTTACTCCGTGAGCGAGGATGCAGGCGAAAAGGCTTCGGGTTCGATAAAGAAGAAGATTATAGACCAAACCAGCCAGGATCCCGGCCAGGAAAAGGTTGTGCTCTAGACCGAACAGGACGGACGTTATTATAAAGGAGGGCCAGGTAAATGTGCCGATAGGGACCTTGGTGAAGTCAGGAGAAATGATGTAACGGAGCAGAAATGATCGCCAGAACAGTTCCTCCATAACCGGGACAACCAGAGATGCTCCGGCAAGACGTGACAACACCAGAAAAACCCGAGCAGTATCACCTTGGATAAGGTTCACGTTAAAGCCTTTCAGCGGACCAATCACTACGGGCGCCATATCCAAATTTATCCAAAGAACAAATACGCCAATCCCGGCAACAAGGGCTGAAAGGGTGACAATGGGCCTGAAGAACTCCTTGCTGTTGATCTCGGCATAGCTTTTCCGGCAAACGAACAGCACGAGCACAACAGACAGGACTTTGACGGGGTAGAGAAAGAGGAAAGACTGTTCCGGGATAGCAAACATTCCCTTCCCGGCAAGAAAGCGCAGTATATCTTCCAGTGCGATAAATATCATGTAGAGCACGAATGGGGCTATCCTGCAAAAGAATGCGTTGTACACGGAATACTGTCTCCATAAAATAAATTCAGTCACGTAAGCACACGTTTATGCGCCCTAGATTCAACGCGCAGCCGCGGATTTCCACTGAGAGGAATCATTTTCCCCTCCTGCAACCGCAACAGCCACTCTTTGCCTGATCGTCCCAGGCTACGTACAAAGCTTGCTCCGGCAGTGGCTACAGGTAACCCAACTGTGCTTATCCGTGTGCATCCGTAGCCATACAAGAGCTGTAAGATTTTCCGACACATCCCATGCAGCGTCTCTTCCAATTACTATCCCTATAGCATAATAGCCCGTTCTCGTGGAGTTTTTTTTTAGGCATTATAATTGCAATTTTAATGAATACTTAGCTGAAATAATGAAAAAGGAATTCACGATGCCCAAAGCCACTGAGCAGCTTTTTTCCTTTGATAGTGTGGATGAAAAGAGTTCTCTTCTCAAAGATCTGACAGATATTATTCTGGGAACAGATACTATCAACTCCATTGCAAATCAGGTCCTCGACATTGTCCTTCGATACACCGGAGCAGGGAAATGCTCGCTGATGCTTCTCAATGATCGAAGGGAACTTTCCATTATCGCTTCCCGGGGCATTGAACTGGAGGTTTCCAAGAACTATCGATCGGGCCTTGGCAACGGAATTGCCGGCACAGTTGTCCGCAACACCCTACCCGTTCTTGTTACTGATATCGACCAGGACGAGAGGTTCCAAGGCATGGGAGGGGGTAACTACCGTACGAAGTCTTTCATTGCCTGCCCAATTACCGGCAAGAAAAGGATGCTCGGCATTCTTAACGCCAGTGACCGGAAGGATTCATGTCCCTTTGACGAGCAAGACTTCGACATACTGCGCATAATCAGTCAACTGACTGCCGTTTCGCTTGAAAAGGCACTTCTTGTCGCACAGATGAGAGAGAAGACGTCAGAACTGGAAGAGATGAACCGGAAACTTATAGAAGGGGATTTGCTCAAAACTGAATTCCTGACCCGACTCGCACACGAACTGAGAACCCCCCTCAATTCTATCAAAGGCTCAATTTACTATCTGGAGAACACAGACAAGCTTGAGCGGGGGGAGCAAAAGGAATTCTACTCCATCATCTCGAAAGAAACCAATAAGCTGGCCTCAATCGCGGAAAACCAGCTTGATTTTCTTACATGTGAAGATGAGTTGCGTACCGTCAGGAAATCGGTTGTCAATCTGGACGAAATTCTTACCGAGGTTTCCTGCTCCAAGACTCTCCTGGATCATCTCGAACGGGAAGGCATCAGCCTCTCTGTCCAGCTGGAGCAAGGAGTTACGGAGATTCTTGGCGACAAGTTCAGGATCATCCAGATGTTCATCATCCTCCTGGAAGGCCTTGTATCTCACTTAAAAAAGGGAGACATCCTCCGCATCTCAGCACACGAAGACGAAGCTGTTCGAGTTATCATTCAGGTAAACAGGGAACTTCCTGAGCGTTTTGAGAAAGCATTTTCATGTCCGGATCGAGACTTCCTGAAGGAGGAAGGCAGACAGCGCACAAAAATGTACCTGGTCCGCAAAAAAGCGGAAAGCCTCGGTTGGGACCTGACCATGAAAAACGAGGTCGGCGAGTTTACCCTAATCTTATCCATACCCCGAAGCAGACGACAAAAGATAGACGCGGCAGTCGGGAAGAGTATCGACCTGTTTTTGGAGTTTATTGCTGAACTTATGGGACTAAATACCTGCTCCATCATGCTGCGAGATGAGTTCACCGGCGATCTGCGAATCCAGAGCTCCATGGGACTGGACGATGATGTTGTGAGGAAAACACAGATTCGAACGGGCGACCAGATATGCGGCTGGGTTGCCATGGAGGGCAAACCAGTTCTCATCGAAGACATTGAGCATGACCCCCGCTTTGCCCGCAAAAGCACCTCTCAGTACAACACCAAATCGCTTCTTTCCATCCCCTTGAAAAGTCACGACAGCGTCACCGGAGTCTTAAACCTGAACAACAAGAAATCAGCCGAGCCGTTCACCTCTCAAGACCTCACCCTCGCAGCCGTGCTCGGCTCACGGGTCTCCCGTCTCATCGAAAAGCTGCGCACCGACGAAGACTGGGAAGAGGATTTCCGGGGATTTACCCACTCTTTCGACAAACTTCTAACCGCAGGAAGGAAGTACCACAAAAAGGAGCGTCAGTTTCCAGATCTCGTCAGAAGGATCATGGAAAGGTTGGAAACAAACAACGAAGAAAAGGAACAGGCACTCTACGTCTCAACGGTGTACGATTTGGGGCTCATGTTCATGGACGATGCGGTGCTGCGCAAGAATAAACTTGAGCCTGCGGAACATGCCTCCCTGAAGGTGCACCCGTTCAATACTGTCGAGCTATTGAATGGCATAGAATTTTCCCCCGAAGTCAACAAAGCAATCCTCCACCACCACGAAAAATACGACGGGACCGGCTACCCGAACGGTCTTGCGGGGGAAGAAATCCCTCTCATTTCGCGTGTAATTGCCGTAGTGGATGCTTTCTTCGCTATGACTTCAAAGAGGCCGCACCGGAGAAAACTGGCCAGCAGCGAAGCGCTTCAGCAAATCAGGGATGGAGCCGGTATCAGCTATGATCCGGCGGTGGTAGCAGCGTTGGAAGCTGCAGTGAAAAGTTTGGCAGGGGAGAAACAGGGGACAGGTGAACAGGGGAACAGGGGAACAGGGGACAGGTGAACAGGAATCAGAGCAGGGGACAGTTGACATCGAAACATCAAAAGACACCTTTAACAGTGCCCTGCACGCTGTTCTGTTCCCTGATTCTGCCCTCACCCTCCCATTCCATGCTTCTTCATGAGATCATAGAGTGTCGGTCTGCTTACCCCCAGAATTTCTGATGCCTTGGCGATGTTCCCGCCCTGCTCACTCAATACGGTCCCTATTAGTTCCCGCTCCACTCTGTCCCGGGCAACCTTCAGGCTGACACCGCTCTCCAGCGGCGCAAGAGAAACCGGGACCTTCCTGTCGAAGCCCAGGTCGGATGGCTGCAGGAACGGCGAGTCCGCCATAAGAACTGCCCGCTGGACCCTGTTTTCCAACTCGCGAACATTACCCGGCCATTCATAGGAACGGAGCATAGACAGGGCTTCGGGACCAAACCCTTTAATTTTTCTGTGGATTCCTTCACTGAATCTGCGAAGAAACAGGTTCGCCAGAAGCAAAACATCCTCCCCACGCTCCCGGAGAGGGGGTAAATGAATAGTAATAAAGGCGGTCCGATAGTAAAGGTCTTCCCGGAAGATTCCTTCCTGGATGGCCTTTTCAATATCCACATTGGTTGCAGACACCACCCGGGCATCCACAACGATATCCTCTCTCCCACCTACACGCTGGATCACCTTCTCCTGGAGAAATCGTAACAATTTTACCTGTAAACTGGCAGGGAGTTCTCCTATCTCGTCGAGGAACAAAGTTCCGCTATGGGCAAATTCCACCTTACCCTGATTCCGTGCATGAGCCCCGGTAAAGGCACCTTTCTCGTGGCCGAACAGCTCAGGCTCCAAAAGGTTTTCCGGTATGGCACCACAGTTGATGGGGATGAAGGGACGATTTTTCCGAAGGCTGAGAGAATGTACCGCCCGAGCCACCAGTTCCTTGCCGGTACCGCTCTCGCCGGTCACGAACACCGGCACGTCCGAGGTAGCGACCTTCCTGATTGTGGTAAACATTTGCTCCATTTGTGGACATTGTCCGACAATCCCGCCAATACCTGTGGTCTTTTCCTCTACGAAATTCTGCAGGCGACGGTTCTCATCCTCAATATGGCGGATATGAAATGCCCGCCTGATAACAACCTTGAGCTCTCCCAGTTCGATGGGTTTACGGTAAAAGTCATAGGCACCGGTCCGGACTGCACGGAGAGCGCTCTCCCGCTCGTCGTTGCCGGTTACCACTATCACTTTTGTTGCAGGCTCCATACGAAGGATCTCCTCAAGACAGCGGAATCCTTCGCTGGTTCCGTCCTCATCGGGAGGAAGGCCCAGGTCCAGGGTAACGACCTTCGGCCGATGCTTACGAAAAATAGCTAGTGCTTCATCGGCGTCTGCGGCAAGTGTCAGATCATAATCCTTGGCCAGCCCCCATTTCAGCTGTTTTCTAATATCATCTCTGTCATCTATGATAAGCAGTTTTTCCATAGAAACTCCAGTTGAACAGTAACAGCTAAAAAATACTTAAAACTATTCGACATTATCTGAACCGTTGGTATAAACGTATGTCATCGCCATGTAACATGTCGGGCATCAGTAAGACTCGAATCAAATCATGATACATTTCTCTCCAAGCAGGGACGCTTTTATCGATGAAATTACTTTCCAAAACCCTATCCCATTTGGGTCTAGGAGCCTGTCGGGCTTAGGAAATCGAAGCGAAAATTCGGCTGAACGAGGACAGATTTTATCGATTTTGCAGGGTAATAGTTGTTCTATCAGCCCCAAAAGCGGCAGACTATGGACCGTCCAGACGGATTTGCAGCAGATTTACCCCTAAGTCCGACAGTCTCCTAACATCTATGCAATTTGTCCTTCTGTAAAAAACATGTTTGCGTGGTAAGTGATCACAATCTCCAGTATCTGATTCCTTGCACTTCCATTTTTTCCGGCTTGAAAATCCCCTTCACATCTATCAACACGCTTCCGTCCACCAGTCCCTTATATCCCTCAAGCGCCATCTCCCGATACTGCCGATGGGCAACCGCCACGACAACAGCCGCTGCAGGCTTTAACTTCTCAAAAGGAACAATTTCCAAGCCATACTCATGCTCCACCTCAAGCGGATCAGCCAGGGGGTCATGGACCTGAACAGTAATGCCATAGTCTTGAAGCTCTCGGATAATGTCGATTACCTTGGAATTGCGAATATCCGGGCAATCTTCCTTGAAGGAGAGGCCGAGGACTGTAACCGTGGAACCGAGGATATTCTGTCCGGCGTGGATCATCTCCCGTATGGTGCGCTGGGCAATGAACTTGCCGACGCCGTCGTTTATTCTGCGGCCCGCCAGGATAACCTGGGGGATGTAGCCAATTTTCTCCGCCTTGTGGGTCAGGTAGTAAGGATCAACGCCGATGCAGTGACCGCCAACCAGACCCGGCCGGAAGGGAAGGAAGTTCCACTTGGTACCGGCTGCCTCCAGTACATCGAGGGTATCGATGCCGAGCCGGTCGAAGATCAGGGCCAATTCGTTCATCAGGGCAATGTTCAGGTCACGCTGAGTGTTTTCAATAACCTTTGCCGCTTCGGCAACTTTGATGCTTGCCGCTTGGTGTACACCGGCAGTAACCACCGATTCGTACACCGAAGCAACGATCTCCAGTGTTTTCGAGTCCGTAACCCAATCCGGATCGTCAGTGAAAACAAAGAAGTATGGCTTATAAACCCGTTTTGAC
>JAQUHM010000136.1 GCA_028683595.1 Geobacteraceae bacterium
ATGGAAGCGAAATTGTCATCGAGCAGCGTCATGGCCGAGGCTTCCCTGCTCACATCGGTACCGGTGATACCCATGGCAATACCGATGTCCGCCTTCTTGAGCGCAGGCGCGTCATTCACACCGTCACCGGTCATTGCCACCACATAGCCCTTTTGCTGCAGGGCAGTAACCAGCCGGAGCTTGTACGCCGGGGAAACACGGGCATAGACCTCGGCTTCCTCCACTTGGCGGGCCAGTTCGGTTTCGTTCATCCCCTCGAGATCCCGGCCGTTAATCACCTTCCCGCCCCTGAGAATGCCGAGCTCAGCGGCAATGGCACGGGCAGTGAGAGGATGATCTCCGGTGATCATCAGGACCCTGATCCCCGCCTTGCCACACATTTCCACAGCACCCTTCGCCTCCGGCCGGGGAGGATCGATCATCCCCACCAGACCGAGAAATATCATCCCCTCCTCGGCATCTTCGAGGTGGGCATTCGGCTTCCAGGCCAGCGCCAGAACACGTAACGCTTCACCGGCCATTTCGGTAGCGGCGGCAAGAATCTCGCTCCTTTGCTCCTCGTCCAGGAAAACCCTTTCCGAGTCGACCATCTGGTGCGAACAAGAGGCGAGAAGCACCTCCGGAGCACCCTTGGCACAGGCTGTTACGCCTTCAGGCGCATGATGGAGCGTTGTCATGCGCTTCGTCTCGGAACTGAAGGGGATTTCATCAACCCGCGGGAACTGCCGGTCCAGGGCCACTTTGACCAGCCCGGCCTTGGCCGCGGCAACTACCAGGGCCCCTTCCGTGGGATCGCCCTTTATCTGCCAGGACCCGCCCTGTTCAGCTGCGGCAAGATGGGCATCCGAGGCCAGGGCAGCAACTTTTAGCAGGAACAAAAGGTCGGCTGACGGCACCTCATCGCCATCAGCACGGGAGAAGCCGCCATGAGGATCATAGCCTTCCCCGGAAACACTCCACACCTCCCCTGCCAGATACAGGGACCTGGCTGTCATCTCGTCCCGGGTCAGGGTGCCGGTCTTGTCGGAACAAATCACCGAGGTACTGCCGAGAGTCTCAACAGCCGGAAGCCGGCGAACCAGCGCATTGCGCCGAACCATCCTCTGAACCCCCAGCGCCAGCGAGATGGTAACAACAGCGGGTAGAGCTTCAGGAACAACGGCGACCGCCAGGGCAATGCCGAAGATGAACATTTCCAGGAAGGGCATGCCGCGAAGCAGGCCGAGAGCAACAATCAGCGAAACCACCAGGAGCGCGGACCAGGCCAGCACCCTGCCGATCCTGTCCAGATTCTTCTGCAGTGGCGTCCGGACGACCTCCACTGTCTGCAGCATCCGGGCGATCTTACCGAACTCGGTCTTCATCCCGGTGGCGACAACCACTCCCCGCCCCCGGCCATAGGAGACAGTCGTACCGGCGTAAGCCATATTTCTTCGATCACCAAGGGGAGCCTGCGGTTCAACAAGTGATTCGGAATGCTTCTCCACCGACAGCGACTCGCCTGTCAGAGATGCCTCATCGATCCGCAGATTGAAAGCGTCCATCAGCCTGAGATCCGCAGGGACACGGTTGCCTGCCAGCAGCAACACCACGTCCCCCGGGACCAGATTACGGGCAGGCAACTGGAATTCAGCACCGTCTCTAATCACCAATGCCTGCGGCGCGGCCATCTTTCGCAGCGCATCAATGGAGCGTTCGGCGCGATATTCCTGGACGAACCCCAGGATCACTGCAAAAAGCACGATTACGGTAATGGCAATCGCCTCGGTGCCGTGACCGAGAACAGCCGAGATGGCGGTGGCAATCAGCAGGATGACAATAAGAATATTCTTGAACTGCTCCAGAAAAATTGCCCACGGTGAAACTGACCGGGCGGCCTGCAACTCGTTAGGACCATAGAAGCCCAGGCGGGCTTCCGCCTCAACCTTTGACAGCCCGGTACCGGCCTTCACCTCAAGTCGTGTCAACACCTCGGTCAAATCAGTTGCATGCCAGTCACTCATACATTTGCTCCAGTTCAAAGCTCTTCGCAGAGGAATTCCGTTCTGGCCTGATCCCTACACTTTACTTTACTCTACCAAACCTCACCTCACAACCTGAGGCAGCATTAGCACATCCCTACCTTGGTGAATGGTTGAGTTTTTGCCACGATCTGTGTTATGAAACATAAAAATACACCCGAATGAGGAACCAAATTCATGATTACAACAGCCGAATTCAAAAGGGGGCTGGTCATCCAGATTGACGGCGCTCCCTGCGTTATTATCGATGTAACCTTTCAATCCCCATCCGCCCGGGGAGCAAACACCATTGTCAAGACCAAGTACCGCAACCTCCTGACATCCCAGGTTTTGGAAAAAACCTTCCGCTCCGGCGATAAAGTGGATGAAGCCGACTTCGAACGGCACAAGGGACAGTTCCTCTATGCCGATGGCAGTGCCGGCGTCTTTATGGATCTGGAAACCTACGAACAGTTCGAGGTTCAAGAGGACGACTTCTCCCCACTGGCTCCATACCTCCTGGAAGGAACAGAAGTTATTTTGGGGCTTTTCGAGGGACGACTCATCAATGTGGACCTCCCCATGATAGTGGAACTGCTCGTAACGGAAACGCCGCCTGCCCTGAAAAACGCCACGGCCACGGCTCAAACCAAAGAAGCTGTCCTGGAAACCGGTTTGCGGTTGCAGGTCCCGCCCTACCTGGAGGCAGGGGAAAAGATAAAAGTGGATACCCGGGACGGCCGATTCGTCTCCCGGGCATAGTGTCCCGTGCAGCCAGGAAAAATATGTTGACAGAATATCGAATAATGTTTATAAGATGAGGTCTCATTCGCCCAGGTAGCTCAGTCGGTAGAGCAGAGGACTGAAAATCCTCGTGTCGGCGGTTCGATTCCGTCCCTGGGCACCACCAAAATTCAGAGGGTCAGCTTACCGAAGCTGACCCTTTTATTTTTTGAGTCTTCTTTGTCGACGGGCAGGACATTTGGATGAATCAGTAAAATGAAAACAGAAGCTGCAGTTACGGCAAGGGATTATGGACTCCGGTTTGCCCTCGATCGTCTTTTGAGCCCAGGCGGGGTCTGCCAGGATTCCCCGACCAACGTAAATCAGGTCCGCCATACTGTCCTGAAGGGCCTGCTCTGCAAGGTCGGGGTGACGAATACCTCCCCCTCCGATAACGGGGATACCTACCACCATTTTGGCTTCATGGGCCAGGTGCAGCCTTCCGGAATAGGGGCTTCCATCCTGTTGAACAAAGTTCGGTATCCCACTGCCAAAGGACACGTCAAGCAGTTTTGCACCCTCCCCCTCAAATGTGGAAGCGGTGGACAACCCTTCTGACAGGCGAAAGCCCATTCTGTTTCTATCCGCAATTCCCAGCCTACAGGTAGCCACGGCTCTGTCCGCTGTTTCCAGAGAGATTGCTCGAAACACCTCAAGGAGAAATCGTCTGCGATTTTCAAGGCTGCCCCCATAGCGGTCTAATCGCCAGTTCTTCAGGGGAGAAAGAAATTGGCTGAATAAATACCCATGGGCTCCATGGATTTCGATAATATCGAAACCTGCTTCTACCGCTCTGCGAGCAGCATTCCTGAACGCCTCCCGGATACGAATTAAACCCGATACCATTATTTGCTGTTTCCATAATCGAAACAATATGGGTAAAAAATGCTGGTATTTCTTTTTTTCCACGAAGGCGGTCGCTCCGGCATGGTGAAGCTGTATCCCTGCAATTGCACCGCCGGCATGAATAATTCGGGCTAACCGGGCTAATCCTTCAATATGCCTGTCACTGCAGATTCCAAGTTGGCGCCTGCTTATCCTTCCTTCAGGCAAGACAGCCGTCCCTTCCACGATAACCAGGCCCGGTCCGGAGGAGCGTTCGTAATGTTCAAGGTGTGCCTGGGTAACCAGGCCATCATCTTCAGAAAGGAAAGTGACCATGGGCGGCATCACTATTCGGTTCGAAAGGGTTAGATTATCGATTTGAAGCGGCGTCAACAGAAGCGGATATTTCATTTTCGCCTCTTTAATCAAGGATGTACTTTTTCCAGATCAGATTGAAGTAAGTATATCATACTGAAAAAGCGCCACTGCCAGACTGCAATCCCGTATCTATCCCCGAACCCGCACAGTAAACGCCACTCAACAGACAATCTCCACCGCCACACGAGTTAAGACAGCAAACGTACCTCTGTCCCGTTACCCTGCAAGGCCTGGATTCGGCATGTATCTTCATCCCCAGCCTGGTTAGGAGCCAAGTCCGACAGGTGCTTACCGTAGTGATGCTCATGCCGTATCTGCTCCGTAGAAGCAAAGTGGGCAAAGTCATCGCCCATACGTTCCATCATCTTCTTGCTGAGATATCGTCCATTCTTCACACTATGCTCAATTACCTGAACAAGTTTTTCCGGTTCGCAATCCTTTGCCAGACACCCTGAGGCGCCTGTTTGCATAACTTGAATAGCGTACTGTTTCTCCGGATGGATGGTAAGAATCAGAACAGGAAGGCAAGGTTTTTTTTCTGAAACAGCATGTGTATTTCCAGTCCGCTCCAGCAGACTGAGAAATTTCCAGCAAAACAATATCGTACTATTAGTCCATTAATTTTATCCAGACACTCATTCTGAATTACAGATTATGGTCAAGCGGAATTATATAAGATCATACAATAGCATTAAATATATAGTACGTAGCTTTTATTAGGCCTTCAGATTAATCAGTAACACTTTTTACACTACTGTATCGAAGCAATATCAGTATGTAAATAATTGGTTTGTCTATTGGTTTGTACTGCCTATTTCAGTATAACCTTCAAGACAAATCTCCATTCAAGAATTGCGGTCTGTTACAGCAAATCAGATGTTGACAGCAACCTGTTGCGGGTGTAAAAGATGACTAATATTAGCCTGTTGTTATTTTGTTGTTGGAGACTTGAACAATGGTGCTGCATAGGGAACAATTCCTTATATAAAAAACAGAGCCGTCATTGTCAGCTACGTGCTGATCTGACGGCTTTTCTTTTAATTACACAGCAGCGCAGGCTTACGGAGTATTCTCGCCATTGCCAAGTCATTGAAAGCAAAAGGCAGCCTCATATGTTTCGTCAACGGAGAAGGAACAGTAGAGGAGGTTTTCGGCATCTCCGGCCTCGGCTCCTTCTTCCGCATGTATGATTCGGTGGCTGACGCCCTGTCCACGTTCGGTTAGCCGATATCGATATCACGGAGCGTTAACTCGGCGGGCTCGGGGTTTATTTCATCCGCACGATGACAGACGGGGCAAGCTACCGGCGCCAGGACAGGCGGAACATACGCCGTGTCGTCCTGCACAATAAAAAGGACACCGGATCATGAGAGGAGTACGTGCAATAGTGCTGAGAGCTGGGCTGACGCTGGCCATTATGCTGTTTTTTGCTTCAGTGACAGTTTCGCCGGCAGCAGCTGCGGAACGGACGCTGAAAAAGGCTACATTTATACCGCTCTGGAGTCCGCAAGCTCAGTTCGCAGGGTACTACACGGCCTTCGACAAAGGAATATACCGCAAGCACGGCATCGACCTGACCATCATCAGTGGAGGGCCGAGCTACTCACCCGCCAAATATCTGCGCAACGGCAAAGCGGATTTCGCCGTGCTCTGGCTCACCACTGCCATGGAGGAGCGGTCCTCTGGAGTGAAGCTGGTCAACATCGCCCAGATTGTCCAGAAATCCTCCATGATGCTGGTTGCCAGGAAATCAAGCGGTATCGACACTCCGGCAGACATGAAAGGGAAAAAAGTCGGTCTCTGGGGAGACGTTTTCGCCATCCCCCCCCACGCCTTCTTCAAAAAATACGGTCTACAGGTGCGGAAGGTACCGCAATCCTACACCGTGAACCTTTTTCTGCGCGGCGGTATCGATGTGACCTCCGCTATGTGGTACAACGAATACCATACCATTATCAATGCAGGCCTTGATCCTGATGAACTTGAGGTTTTTTTTCTTAAGGACCATGGCCTAAACCTTCCTGAAGATGGTCTCTATGCCCTTGAAAAAACCTTGAAAGACGACCCCGCCCTCGCAAAAGAGTTTGTTCTGGCATCGCTTGAAGGATGGAGTTATGCCTTCGCCCACCCTGACGAGGCATTGGATATCGTCATCAAGTATATGCAGGAAGCAAAGATTCCCGCTAACCGGATGCACCAGAAATGGATGCTGGAACGGATACACGATCTGATCATACCCGAAGGCTGCAGGGACGTGACCGGGCAGTTGCAGCAGGGCGATTACCAAGCAACGGGCCGGATACTTCTCGAGGACGGCGTGATCCGCAAGGTTCCCGACTTCAGCGCTTTCACAAGGAGCTCAGGTGCTCACTAACAGAAGCATAGCCTTTAAACTGATCCTTGTCATCACGCTCTGCAATGCGCTGATCTTTACCGTAATTCTCGGCTACAACTACTACCGATCCCGGCTTATTCTGGAAAAGGAGCTTGTAACCAATGCCCGCAATCTGGCCCTGTCGTCGGTAAATCGGGTGGAGACCGTGCTGACCTCGGTCACCAAGGTAACCGAGGGGTTGGCCCGTTCTCTGGAGAACGGGAGGTACTCGCACCGGGAACTTCTGGCCCTGCTCAGGGCCACTGTTGAGAACAACACCGAGATCTACGGCTCCTGCGCCGCCTTCGAACCGGGCGCAAACGGCCCGCGTTCCCGGCCTTATGGCCCTTATTTCTACAAACAGCAGGGCAAGGTTATCTACGATCCCGAGGTTACCTTCCAGTATCTCATGCAGGACTGGTACCAGATCAGCCGTGAACTCGGAAAAACGGAGTGGACCGAGCCGTATTACGGTGATGACGGCTCCAATATCCTGATGGCGACCTGTTCTGTCCCGTTTTATGCGACCGCCAACAGGGCAAAACAGTTGAAGGGCGTCGTGGCCTCGGACGTTTCCCTTGGCTGGCTGACCGAGATGGTTGCCTCAATCAAAGTGCTCAAGTCCGGCTATGCCTTTCTCATCTCCCGCAACGGAACTTTTGTCACCCATCCGGACAAGGGGATGATCATGAACGAGACCATCTTCAGCCTTGCCGAGGCACGCAACGATCCGAAGCTGCGGGAGCTTGGCAGGAAAATGATCAGGGGAGGAACGGACTTCATCCCCTACACTGATATCAAAGGGAGAAAGTGCCGCCTTTATTATGCGCCGATCCCTTCTGTCGGCTGGACCTTGGCAGTCGTCTTTCCCGAGACAGAACTGCTCGCGCAGGTAAAAGCATTGAGCTTGACCGGTGCCGTCATGGGACTGGCGGGTATTTTGCTCTTGACCATTGCGGTTATCTTCATCGCCCGCTCCATTACAACACCTCTGCAGGCTCTGGCCGGCGCAACAGCAGCGATCGCCAAGGGCGATTTCGAGGTGGAGTTGCCACAGATACGCTCCCACGATGAAGTCGGCGCCCTGACCAATGCTTTTCAGGTAATGAAAGTTTCTCTCAAGGATTACATCAGAAAGCTGACCGAAACAACTGCCGCCAAGGAAAGGATCGAAAGCGAACTGAGTATAGCCCACGACATCCAGATGGGTTTACTCCCCAAAACATTCCCGCCACTTCCCGACCGGCGGGAATTCGATCTCTTTGCCCTGATGGAACCCGCGAAAGAGGTGGGAGGTGATTTCTACGATTTTTTCCTCGTCGATGACACCCACCTCTGTTTCGTTATCGCCGATGTCTCCGGCAAGGGAGTTCCGGCCGCGCTGTTCATGGCCATGTCCATGACACTCATCAAAGCCACGGCGCGGGAAAGGATCTCCCCCGACGAGATTCTTTCCCGGGTGAACAACGAACTGAGCAGGGAGAATGACTCCTGCATGTTTGTCACCACCTTCTGCGGAGTTCTGGATACGGAAACCGGGGAGCTATCCTATGCCAACGGCGGACACAATCTGCCGCTGCACATAAAGCGCAGGGGCGGAATTTCTTGGCTGCCGAAGTCCGGCGGCCTGGTGGTAGGCGCGATGGAAGGGATTACCTACCGATGCGAACAGCTTCTGCTGGAACCGGGAGACAGCCTCTTTCTCTACACCGACGGCGTGACTGAGGCGATGAACACACGGGAAGAAATCTTTTCCGACGAGCGGCTGGAACGAAACCTGTCCGCCGTTCAGGGGCGAGATCTCAGGGAAAACGTCGAAAGGATCATGGCGAGCATTCGCGCATTTTGCGGCGAGGCTCCCCAGTCGGACGACATCACCATCATGATGATTCACTACAAGGGAAAGCAAAGGAAATAGACCGCATCTGCTGGAGGGCACCCGACTCTTCTTACATTCCGCCGCTTGATTAGGCGTGCAGATGTGCTTTCACTACTACGAGAGGAGGCTGCTTACCGGGTCACTCGGAAGGTCCATCTCCTTTTCGAGCGGCAGGACCACCGACAAACCGAAATTCGTCTACCGGACCAGGGAGGAAACGTAGCAGCCGCTTGGTCCCGGCGAGACGGGCGACATCATTCTGACCAATATCGACCGGACCCTGATGTCGGTACTTCGATACAACGTGAGAGACAGGGGGCGCATCATCGCGGGCGACTGCCCCGCAATCCCCATACGGCAAAAATAAAACGTTTGAGGAGCGACATGCAGGACAAACCGACTTTCAGCCAAGGGGTTATCGCCAGGACCACGGTCCTGTCATCAAAGGTGTCATTACGACCTGTCCAGGCCTGGGTCGTAGAGTTTGCACGTTGTTTCGGCATGGTAGAAGCGGATATCTCCAGAATCGAGCTTGTCGTTGAAGAGGCGTTTATGAGTATCGTTCACAGTGCCTTTGAAGAGGATGAGACAGGAGAGATCAGCGTTGTCCTGGAGCACCGTCCGGGGCAATTCGTCATTGCCATTGGAGATCATAGCCTTCCGCTTGATTTGAAACATTTGGAAGAAAACGAAGGGCTTGCCCTGAATTTCTTGTTGATGAAGCAACTTCTTGACGGGTTTGTTTTTATCAACAAAGGGAAAGATGGAAAGCGGCTCGAACTGATCAAAAACATACCGGCCGAAAGTGACGTAAATGCCTTGCGGGAGCAGGAGGTCGGGACCGCTGCTTCGGTAGTTGTGCCGGCGCCAGCGTTGGAACAGCCGCTGTTTC
>JAQUHM010000137.1 GCA_028683595.1 Geobacteraceae bacterium
GAGAAGGAAATCCTTCCTTTGGGAAGCGAAACTCCTATCAGGGTTGACCTGCATGTCATCTGCGCAACGCTACGCAATCTGGAGGAACTTGTTCAGAAAGGTGAGTTCAGGGAGGATCTCTACTATCGAATGAACGGCATTACGATCACCTTGCCCCCGCTTCGGGAACGGACGGACAAGGCGCTGCTCATCGAAAATATCCTGTCCCTGGAAAATGGCGGTCGGCCGAAGAATATAGATTCGGATGTCTTTGAAATACTCCTGAGTGCGCCTTGGCCGGGCAATGTCCGCCAGCTTCGTAATGTTTTACGGTATGCCCTTGCAGTGTGCGAAGGAGAAACCATTCAACTTGCTGATCTGCCGCCGGAAATTCTGGAGGCATCCTCGCAGCCCTTGGAAGCTTTTGTCCGGATCGCCGAACCTTGTCCTGAGGAGGTTCTCCCGGATTCTATGCAGTATGCCGAGCGAATGGCAATTCTGAACATTTTGAAGAAAAAGAAGTGGAATATCACCGTTGCTTCGACGGATCTGGGTATCAGTAGGGCAACTCTCTACCGGAAGATGAAAAAATATAACATTATTCCGCCCAATGAAATGGAAACGATTCACTAGCTTCACTTTGTAAATCAGATTTATTCAAGACTCTTTTCTCTCAGCCTCCCGGCTCCCTGTCCCTGCGAAATTCCTGCGTTGCCTGAAAATGGTTAAGAGGGCCGTGACCCGAACCAAACGGACGTGCATGAATGATGGCCGCAGTGAGAAACTCCTTGCCACGGGAAACTGCGGTGGGCAGGACTTCTCCCTGCGCTATCAGGGTTGCGATTGCCGATGCGTAGGTGCAACCGGTGCCATGGGTGTTGCCATGGGAAACCCTTTCTGCGGCAAAACGATGCACCGAATTCCCCTCCAGAAGTATGTCAACTGCTGTGTCCCCATCCAAATGACCACCTTTTATCAGTATGTTCCGGGCTCCCTGTTCTCGTAGTTCATACGCCGCTTCAACCATTCCTCCTTCTTCGTCTATCGAGAGTCCAGTCAGTTTCTCAGCCTCCGGGATATTCGGTGTTATGAGGTAACAGCGGGGTAGTAGAAGGTTGACCAAGGCCGAGCGAGCCTTGTCTTCGAGGAGTTGCCAGCCGCCCTTTGCTGTCATTACAGGGTCCACCACCAGTAACTTTTCCCCATACTCTTCCAATGCTTCAGAAAAGGTTTCAATGATCTCTTCAGAATGCAGCATACCGGTTTTTATCACATCGACTGGCACATCACTCAACACGGCGTGGAGTTGTTCTGAGAAAAAGGTGGCTGGCGGCTGGTATACGGACAACACTCCGAGGGTGTTCTGCGCTGTGAGGCAGGAAATAACGGTTGAAGCATAACTTCCCAGGAGTGAAATGGTTTTCAGGTCCCCCTGGATTCCGGCACCTGCGCCTGAGTCGCTACCTGCTAGAGTGAGCACGGAGCCGCGAGGGAAAGGGGTGTGCCGGTTAAAAAGCAGTGCCACTTCGGCAAGATCGAGCGTGGTAACCGTTTCTGGCAGGGCTCCCGGGGAAAGAATAAGTGCGTCGGCGCCTTGTTGCAACAGATCATCTGCAGATTGGCGCTCAAAAAGGCATGGAACGACTACCGGTATTGAACGGGATATTTTTGATGCAACGATGTTTTTCTGGAGAATGCCTGGTGAGGAGGAAGCATGGCTTGCGGATGGTTGCAATTCCCAGTGAAGGTAGTCCACCCCGAGGGCAGCTGCATGTGCCGCTTCCCGGGCATCGCGCACCGTGACACCGATTGTTTTGCCCGGTCCCAAAGTCTTTCGGACCATTGCCAGAGCAGGTGTAACGCTATTCAAGTGGACGCCTTGAGCGGCCAGGCTGATTGCAAGTTCCAGGTCGTCTTCAACCAGACAGGGGATTCCGGCTGATTCGCAGAGAGCCATGATTGTTCTTGCCCCTGTGTCCTGTAACGTCGGCTCTCTGGTGCTGATACGATACCGCAGGCAGGAAATATAACCGCTGCGAATAATCTTCTCGAGGCTCCCAAAGGATGTGGCACCAAGGTCTGCCAGGAGATGAAGGCCAGGTCGGAATTTCCTCATGACCTGTTTACATCTCGGGGCAGAAAATGATCATATCCGGTTGCGATACCTTGGACAGTCTCTCCTTCGGCGGAGAGGACAAGAATTCCGGGTACCGCGGTGATCTCGCCGATTTCGCTGACAGGCGTGCCGAAGTTTCTGAAGAGCTTTTCAATTTCGCACTTTCGGTACGTGGGAGCAGTGAACAGGAGTTCATAGTCCTCACCACCTCCCAGTGCGAGAGAATAGCGTTCGTGATCGTCTGATCCGAAATACTCCGAATATTCCCGGGAAAGAGGAATCTTGTCCAGGTACAATCGCGCGCCCATCGATGATTTTCCGGTTATATGCCCAAGGTCTGAAAGCAGGCCATCGCTTATATCAATCATAGCGCATGGCAACCCTGATTCGGCAAGCGCGAGACCTTCGTGAACTCTGGGCGCTGGATCCAGATGCCTGGAAATGGCGTCTCCGTCTCTATGTCCTTCTCGCAGTAGTTTAAGGCCAAGTGCTGAATCTCCGAGATACCCCGTTACGAAAATGCTTTCACCGGGCCGGGCGGTACATCGTCGGGTCAGCTTCTGCACCTCTTGCCCTCCAAACAGAGTGATGCCGATTACCAGTCCTCCGCGTGAAGCACACGTATCCCCCCCAATGAGACTTACCCCGAATTCATCGGCGATCTCCAATAGTCCTGAACTGAAGGCTTCGAGAAAGTCGAGGGAAATCGTTTCCGGAATAGCGAGAGAGAGGAGAAATGAAAGGGGTTTCCCCCCCATAGCTGCAATATCTGAGAGATTGACGGCCAGTGATTTCCTGCCGAGCCTGGCCGGATCACAAAAAGAGAGATCAAAATGTACTCCCTCCAGTAACGTATCGGTTGTTGCCAGTGCCAGGCAGTTTGGGTGCAGATGAAATGCGGCCGCATCGTCGCCGATGCCAATGGTAACTGCTGATGATGGGCGGGATTTTCGGGCAATAAGGTCAATTAGTCCGAATTCACCGAGGTCACGGAGACCCTGGCCAGTATTTATATTTTGTGTCATGGGGACCTTCGTCCAGCAAAGAGATTTCAAATCATCAGTGTACATAAGCATAAAAGAAGCCACCCGGAAAAGCATGAATCTATGGAAAGGTAAATTTTGTCTTCTGGCGGGTAATATACGGCAGTGTATGGACCGTGCGTGAGATATTGTTTCTCACGTATCTATCTTAAATGATGAAAGTTACGCACTTCGCTCGTTGAAAATCCTGCTTTGACGAGAGCTGTTACACTCGAAGATTGGAAACCGGTAGAGGATTCCAGCTTATTTTGAAAAGAAAAAATGTGGACAGCCGTTGTATCAGCGGAGGGGATGCAGGTGATACACCTGTTTCAGGTTGTCATGTCAGCTGTCGCAAGTTTTGTCGAAGCACTGCGGGAGATTATAGTACAGGCTTGATAAATTGAGCTGGTAAAGCAGGTAAACGTAAAAAAAGTCAGGTTTTTCAACGTTATTCACTCTTTGAGAGGCCATGTGGTGCTCTTTTTGCTTTTATTTACCGATATGGTGAAAAAACGGTTGAACGCAGAAGGTTTTGCGGGCCCGAAGGAGCAAAGAGATGTCACGAAAGATTCTGGATTTTGAAGAAAGCAGGAAATGTTCTTCCGAATTGGTTGACAGGGTGGCGGATTTGCAAAGGGAAATACAGGAATATGAGAGCAGAATGGAAAACATGGAATCGCTCCTCGACAGTATCCTGATATGTCTCAATGCCTATGACAATGGGGAGAGTCAGTACTCTCACCGCAAGATATTCGATGCGATTGTCCATGATATCTATCTCTACCGCTTGCAGGGCGAGGTAACGAAATTGGCGAATTCGTGATACGCCGAACTATCTGTTGTTTCTAGAGAATTCCCGAAGACACCAGGGTCCAACAGTACTGTGCATGCCATACGGGTATGGAACTGCATGAAATAACAGGCGTGACAGGAAAGTTGCCGGCTCGTGTCGGAAATACCCCAAAATATTCGAAGGATTCTTCTGGAATTTTTCTGTCGGGTTGTCATAAGGGAAGTGAAACAAGTTCTATCATGGAGAGGAAAGGAAATGTATGCCACGAAAGAGGCTGGTGCTGAATCTCAGTTCTTTCGAAAAGAAAGAGCTTTCTAACATTATCCTGAAGTCACAGAATGATCAGCGGATGGTGCAGCGATGTAAAATCATTCTCTTGACGGAAAAAGGAATTCCGCTTCAGGAAATTGCTGAGCAACTTGGTCTGAGCAGGACAACGGTTAATACCTGGCGGCAAATTTTCAAGACGAACAGGATGTCTGGACTCAAGGTCAGAAAACGTTTGGGGCGTCCCCCGAACGCAAAGAAAAAAAGAGTGACCAAGCCATTCCTTGCCATGGAAGACAGGGTCGTGCTTCACGCCGCTGATTCATGCACGCGGTGAGGCTTTGTTCTGATTGACTTGAAAATTATTTTCCGCAGTAAACAATACAGGAGAACTTTATGGATTCCACAAGCGAATCATTGATTGAAGGGATGCCGTGCCGGGAAATTCTCGGTAAACCGTTCCTCAATTCCAGCAAGGTGTATGTTGTCGGTTCACGACCGGACATCCGCGTTCCAATGCGGGAAATTTCACAGGAAGGGTCCGTTTCGGGAAACGAAAAAAAAATAAACTCGCCGATTTATGTTTATGATACCTCCGGTCCGTATACGGACAAAAGTGTCCGGATGGATTTTCGCAAGGGTCTTGATGCACTTAGACTGCCATGGATTGAGGAGCGAGGCGATACGACAATCGTTTCTGCGTCCGGAGCCTCTGGGCCCGGTAAATCCTCCTCACCGAAAGAGTCGTCGTTTGCTGCCTTCGAAGCTGAGCGTATGCCCCGCAGGGCAAAACCGGGCAGTAACGTAACCCAGATGCACTATGCCCGACGTGGTATTGTTACCCCGGAAATGGAGTTTGTTGCAATCAGGGAAAACCAGCGTCGGGAGATACAGGATGCTTCGCTGGAAAAACAGCATCAGGGGCAGAGTTTCGGAGCTTCCATACCGAAGCTCATTACCCCGGAATTCGTCCGTTCCGAGGTTGCCCGGGGCCGTGCCATCATTCCTCTCAATATTAATCACCCGGAAGCGGAGCCGATGATTATCGGCCGCAATTTCCTGGTGAAAATTAATGCCAATATCGGGAACTCTGCTCTTGCATCCTCCGTAATGGATGAGGTGGTGAAGATGGCTTGGGCAATCCGCTGGGGGGCCGATACTGTTATGGATCTTTCCACCGGACCGAATATCCATGAGACGCGGGAATGGATTCTGCGAAACAGCCCGGTTCCTATCGGCACGGTACCCATCTATCAAGCGCTTGAGAAGGTGGGCGGGGTAGCGGAAGACCTGACCTGGGAAATCTACCGGGATACCCTTATCGAGCAGGCAGAGCAGGGGGTTGACTATTTCACGATCCACGCTGGAGTCCGCAAGGATTCTATCCCGCATGCCACGAGACGCCTGATCGGCATCGTCTCTCGCGGTGGTTCCATCATGGCCAAATGGTGCCGGGCCCACAATCAGGAGAGCTTCCTCTATACGCATTTCGAAGACATCTGCGAAATCATGAAAGCATATGATATCAGTTTCTCCCTCGGAGACGGGATGCGCCCCGGTTCCCTGCATGATGCCAATGACGAGGCGCAGATCGCTGAGCTGAAAACCCTCGGGGAATTGACCCAGGTTGCCTGGAAGCATGATGTCCAGACCATGATCGAAGGCCCCGGCCATGTGCCGATGCAGCTCATCAAAGAGAATATGGATCTGCAGCTGAAGTACTGTCACGAGGCACCGTTTTACACTCTCGGTCCCCTTGTTACCGACATCGCACCGGGCTACGACCATATAACCTCGGCAATCGGCGGGGCAATGATTGGCTGGTATGGCACTGCCATGCTCTGCTACGTGACACCCAAGGAGCACTTGGGGTTGCCTGATAAAAATGATGTGAAGGAAGGAATCGTGACCTTTAAGATCGCAGCCCATGCTGCAGACCTTGCGAAAGGTCATCCGGGTGCCCAGATCAGGGATAATGCCATGGCCAAGGCGCGGTTCGAATTCAGATGGCGTGATCAGTTCGCTTTAGGGTTCGATCCCGACAAGTCCCAGGTTTTTCACGATGCCACCCTGCCGGAAGAGGCGGACAAGGATTCGCACTACTGCTCCATGTGTGGCCCCGATTTCTGCGCCATGAGAATTACACAGAATCTCAAGATGCAGGTGGCGGCGGATGAGGCTGGGGAGACCGATGAAAAACCCGTGGAAAACTCTTGCGATCATGCCAGAGTAGCATAGCGAGATAGTGGGAAACTTCATGAAGATACAAGTAAATGGTGAAGAAAAAGTCACTTCATCGATGAGCGTTTACGATTTTTTGATGACGCTTGATTGCGACCCGACACCCATTGCCGTCGAATTGAACCGTGCGATTCTGGCAAAAAAAGATTATCGAACAACCTTTCTCGTGGAAGGAGACCAACTGGAAATTGTCTGGTTCGTCGGAGGAGGGTAAAAGGAGAGCATGCATGAAGCTTCAGAATGACAGCTTGAAAATTGCGGGACGGGAATTCCGGTCACGACTCATGGTAGGAACTGGAAAATATGCGGATTTTAAACAGATGGCCAAGGCAATAGAGGTCTCTGGAGCCGATATTGTGACCGTCGCGGTAAGGCGGGTAAACATTTCCGACAGGAACAAGGAATCGCTCCTCGACTACATCGATCTGAAGAAATATACCCTTCTTCCCAACACGGCGGGATGTTATTCGGCGGATGACGCGGTGCGTACCTGCCGGCTTGCCCGGGAGGCCGGGCTTTCCGATTTCGTAAAGCTGGAAGTACTCGGGGATGAGAAAACCCTTTTTCCCAACAACGAGGAACTCCTGAAGGCAGCGAAAATACTCGTCAATGAGGGATTTACCGTCCTTCCTTATACCTCGGACGACCCGATTGTGTGCAAGAAGCTGGAGGATCTGGGGTGCGCCGCGGTCATGCCGCTCGGTGCGCCCATTGGTAGCGGTCTGGGGATACGGAATCCTTATAACATCCGGATTATCATGGAAGTGGTGAAGGTCCCTGTCATTGTCGACGCCGGCGTCGGCACTGCATCTGATGCGGCGATTGCCATGGAGCTTGGCTGTGACGGCGTGCTTATGAATACTGCCATTGCCGGTGCCCAGAACCCTATTGCCATGGCGGAGGCAATGAACCTGGCTGTTCGGGCGGGACGTCTTGCTTATTTGTCCGGTCGAATTCCTCGCAAGTTGTATGCAACGGCATCGAGTCCCCTGGAAGGGGTCATCGAATAGTTGTGCTTCGTCGATCACGAATCGAACAGGAACGTGCTTTGGAGTAATGATGTCAATCGGTTATATCCACAAGGAACTCCATATCAATTCGTACGGTTCCTACCTGCGCCGCCTTTTTGGCTGTCGCGTAAGCAAAGTTAATGTTGACGCGGGCTTCACCTGCCCGAACCGTGATGGTACCAAGGGGACCGGCGGGTGCGTCTATTGTGACAATGCTTCTTTTTCTCCCGGCGGGACCCAGGCGCAAATTTCTCAGGAAAAGCAGATGGCTGAAGGAATGGCTTTCCATCGCCGCCGTTTGGGGAGTGAGAAGTTCATCATCTATTTTCAGAAATTTACCAACACCTATGCGTCGGTAAGCAGGCTGCGCACCTTGTATTCCCGCGCGCTTGCTCATCCCGATGTTGTTGGAATCTCTGTCGGAACCAGGCCGGATGCTCTGGCAGATGATGCATTGTCTCTGCTTGCGGAGTTGGCTCGCAACCATTATGTATGTGTCGAATTGGGTTTGCAGTCCATGGACGACAACATCCTTGCATGGATGAACAGGGGCCACACCCTGGCTGAATATCTGAAAGCCGTTGAGCGTGTGGCAGGTCGCGGGATCGATATCTGTACACATCTCATTTACGGCTTTCCCGGAGAAAATCGTTCCTCCTTCCTGAAAACGGCCAGCCTTATTTCCCGTCTCCCCATAGATTCCTTGAAGGTCCACCAGCTTCATGCGGTACAGGGTACCAAGTTGGCGGAGTTATATCATAAACAACTTTACGTCCCTATTTCCTTGGAAGAGTATACGTCAACGGTCTGTGATTTCCTGGAGCGGATCCCCGCCACTATCTCAATCCAGAGGTTGTATGGTTCTGCACCGCTTGACCTGCTGGTTGCTCCTAAATGGGGTTTGAAAAATAATCAGATGTGGTATGCGATCATCAACGAACTTGTCAGGCGCGGCACCTGGCAGGGTTGCCGACTGGCAGCCAGTGATCAACGGGTCAGCAACCTTTAACCCATATGGCGGGGAGGGTTCCCATGAATATATTCTCCGGTGAGAAGGTGCTTATTCGTATTTTTATCGATGAAAATGCTAAATATGGCCAAAAACCATTATACAAAGCATTGATTGACCTCCTGATAGTTGAGGGCTTTGCAGGTGCGACCGTTTTGCGCGGCATTGCCGGATTCGGCGCCCACAGTGTCTATCATACTGACAAGCTGCTCCGACTTTCCTCCGAACTTCCCATAATTGTGGAGGTCGTGGCAAGCAAGGAAAAGCTGGACAGAGCAATGCCGAAGATCGATGAAATGATGTGCGGAGGATTGATTTCCATGGAAGCGGTCAATGTCGTGCGTTACTGTAACAAGGATGATAAACAATGCGTGCTGAATGAGCCTTGAGAAAAACAAGAGCGAGGAGCCTTTCGATGTGCTGCGCGACGCATGTAATCTGTCTGCCAAGGTTGAGAATATTCTGATTGTCTTACAAAGTTTTTGTAACTTCCTCAAGACGTACAATAACTATCTAGGAGGGCGACAGTGGAACTGAAGGATGTTAAAAGGATACTCATAGTGGGCGGCGGGACAATGGGGCAGCAAATCGGCATCCAATGCGCGGCGCATGGATACGATGTCAGCATATACGACATTCACGAAGCTGTTTTGGCGAACGCTCT
>JAQUHM010000138.1 GCA_028683595.1 Geobacteraceae bacterium
AGGCACTGCAGGATGCGCAAGCTGCCAAGGCTGCTGCCGATGCGGCCAAGGTACAGGCAGATGAAACATCAGCACGCGCCGCAGATGCCATAAAGGCGGCTGAGGAAAGAGAAAGAATTGCTGATGTGAAGGCGCAAAGAGCTGACTCTGCTTTCCAGAAATCGATGAGGAAGTAAGTCACTGTACAAGGGAGCCGGTACCATTATCTTTCGTGCTCCGGATAATGAAATGGCAGGGTCTCAAAACCCTGCCATTTCATTATTGTCTGTCTGAACCATCCGAACATGTGACCTGTTACGTGTAGCGCGAGATATTCCTGAAGATTCTGTCAAGGGGTGAGGGGATGAAGGAATTTAGACCGTCTTTGTCATATATGACTAAAAAACAGAGCAGGATGGGGAGGCATCTTTGCCTTTTCGTTATCTGCGGGATAGTATTACCGATTCTACTATCCGGATGCGGTCACTTGAATGACGGTTTTCAAGAAGCGAATGATTTATTTAGCCAGGGAAACTATTCGGCATCC
This sequence comes from Geobacteraceae bacterium, assembly GCA_028683595.1. Taxonomy (GTDB): domain Bacteria; phylum Desulfobacterota; class Desulfuromonadia; order Geobacterales; family Geobacteraceae; genus RPRC01. Next base: position 527 of record JAQUHM010000138.1, read on the forward strand.
CTGAACAAATATGCGCAGATTATAGAAAATAATCCCACGACAGGAGATCGGGTTCTCTTCGAGATGGGTATTATTTATTCGTATCCGAAGAATCTTCAAAAAGATTATCAGAAATCCCTGGAATGTTTTCAGAAACTCATCAAGGAGTATCCCGGGAGTGGGTACCGGCAGAATAGTGAGAGGATGATATTTTCCATCAATAATCTCTCGCTCAAGGATACGACGCTTGCCACGCAGCAAACACAAATAAAAACTCTGAAGCAAGAGCTTGCATGCAAGGAGAATGAGGTTGTCTCATTGCGGAAAAAGATTGAAGCGCTCGAGAAGAAGGTTTTTACGTATGCGATCCGGAGTGGATCGGTGGATAGGATAGTGATAGAAAAAAAAGCACGAAAGTTGCGGTTGATCTCACAGGGAGATGTGATCAAAACATACAAGATTGCCCTAGGGGGAAACCCGGTTGGTCCGAAAGAACGTGAGGGCGATAACAAGACCCCGGAGGGGATCTACTGTATCAATGCAAGAAACAGGGACAGCCATTATCACCGATCCCTTTCAATTTCCTATCCGAACGAGAGAGACAAAAAGCGGGCAAGCGAACTGGGAGTTTCTCCGGGCGGAGACATAATGATCCACGGCATCAAGAAAGGTTTCTCGTGGGTTGGTGAAGCTCAGGCAGAGGTTGACTGGACGAAAGGATGTATTGCCGTAACAGATGAAGAAATTGAGGAAATAGACAAGTTGGCACCAAATGGCACTATTGTTGAGATCAGGCCATAGTAAAGTGAAAATTCGTATGGATTTTACTCTGCCGGACCGCAGGCCCGTGTCCACGGCCTGGCAAAACTAACCCTTCAGATACATCCGTCCCCATTCACACATCTGTTCCGGAATCGGATAGATGCTCCTCCCTTTTCCCGTCAACGAATACTCCACCTTGGGTGGTACTTGCGGATATGTTTCCCGATGGACAAGCCCATCCGTTTCCAGTTCCCGAAGCTGCTGGGTCAGCATTTTACGGGTGGTATCGGAAAACTGGCGCTGCAGATCGGAAAAGCGCATGGTTTCCTGTGCCAAGTGCCAGAAAATCGATGCCTTCCATTTCCCGCCGACCACCGCAAGCGTGACATCAATGGGGCACCTGTACGCCTTCTCCCGATAGACCCGGATTTCCTTTGTCGCCTGTTTCAGTTGCAGGTTATCTCCCCGCAAGCCTTAAGGTTCCTGAATTGATACTACGTTCCAAAATAGTACGTAATTGACTGCAGGTCACGTATGTAGCTATATAGTGTAAAATAGGCGCCAGGTAAAGGACGGAGCTTTTCTGCCCCGGACCCGGGCACCGCCTCAAAACCGCGCTACAATGTATGGTACGCAGGGAATTGTCCGGAGTGCCGAGAAGGGGGGGCTGTTGAACCGGCAGTTGGCCCTCGCCAGAAGGTTTACCCGATATCAGGGAGGAAAATGCAATGAAGATTGTCAGTCTGCTGGGGAGCCCCCGTGCCAAGGGGAACAGCGCCACCATCGCCAAACGTATTGTCGAAACCGCGGTAAAGCTCGGTGCCGAAACCGTCACGTATGAGCTCAACCGTCTCGCGTACCAAGGCTGCCAGGGGTGCTATGCCTGCAAGAAGGGGCTGGAGGAGTGCGTGCTGCAGGACGACCTTGCGGAGGTGCTCGCCGCCGTGCGGGAAGCCGACTGCGTGGTACTGGCATCAGGGGTCTACTTTGGGGAAATAACGTCCCAACTGAAGGGTTTCTTTGACCGGTGCTTCTCGTATTTCAAGCCCGATTTCCACACCAACCCGGAGCCGAGCCGGCTTAAACCGAAGAAGTTGGTGTTCGTCATCACCCAGGGGAACCCGGACGAGGCGGCCTTTGACAGCATCTTTTCCCGTTACGACATGTTCCTGAAGTGGCTGGGCTTCAAGGATACAAGACTCGTTCGCATCTGCGGCATCGGCCCGGCGACCGTCGACGGGGTGCCGGAAACGGCGCTGCGGCAGGCTGAAGATGCGGCGCGGGTGCTGATGTCATGAAAACTACAAAAGGAAAAAAGCCGATGAGGATTATCAGATACCTGCATGAGGAGCGAGTAAGCTACGGCATCATCGAAAAGGGGGGAATCTGCCCCTGCGATTGCGACCCCTTTACCGGACTGGTCCGCCAGTCCGGCATTCTCGATCCCGCCGGAGTGAAGCTCTTGCCGCCGGTGGTCCCGCCGAACATCATCTGCCTCGGACTCAACTACCGGGCGCACGCCGCGGAGACCGGCCATTCGCTGCCAGCCGAGCTCTTGGTTTTCATCAAGGCGACCACCGCGCTGTGCGGTCCGGGAGACCCGATCATCCTGCCTGCCCAGTACCCGGATCAAATCGACTACGAGGCTGAGCTGGCCATCGTGATCGGCAAGCTGGCCAGGAATGTCCCGGAAGATAAGGTGGATGAGTACATTCTTGGATACACAGCCGCAAACGACGTGTCAAATCGGGCTGTACAGTTCAGCGACGGCCAGTGGGCACGGGCCAAGAGCCATGATACCTTCTGCCCGGTCGGCCCCGCTATCGTCACCTACCTGGATGCGGACAATCTGGCCGTGACCTGTCGCCTGGACGGGGAGGTGATGCAGGCGTCCAGCACCGCCGACATGATCTTCCCGGTGCGACGGATCGTCTCGCACCTCTCCCACTGTTTTACCCTTCTGCCCGGAACGCTGATCCTGACCGGCACCCCAAGCGGAGTCGGCTTCATGCGAAAGCCGCCTGTTTACCTCCGTCCCGGGCAGGTGGTGGAAGTGGAAATCGAGGGGATCGGTATCCTGGCAAATCCGGTGGTGAAATGCGCGCCGCCATAACTCTGTTCGGAAGCTCCATACACGGTTGGTCTGCACCAGTGGCGGATTTCTATCATAACTCATTAAGAATGGCTTGACATGTCGCTATAAATTTGGATATATGACGTAAAGAATCAGCAGCTAATCATTTTGCTCCGACTTGAACTCCCTACAGCATACGCCATGGGATTCAAGCTTTGGGTGATGCCGGAAACAGCATCGCCTCCCGTGTTTGGAAAGGAGTAAACATTGTGTGGTCGTATACGGCCGACGGATGTTTATTTCCGTTGGTCGTTTTTTATTAATGAGGTTGGAGTGCAATGGACGCTGCAAATGTAGCGAGTTGTTCAAGCGTAATGTCAAACCGGTTGATTTTGATTACACGTTCGAAAAAGGTCGAAAAGGATTGATGATATAAAAATAGTAATGAGAGTCGTGCTTGGCAGGGGTCTTTTTATGGAGAATTGGGCACCCTGAAATAAAATGAGAAGGAGATAACAGTTTATGACAATCGTATTGCTGCGGCTTATGTCAGGAATAGCGTTTATATGTTTTCTGCTATGTGTGACGGGAATGACCGCTCGTGCGGAAGAATCGGAGACAACTCAACCGACTCAATCTTACCCTTCTGTCAAAAATGAACCGGTGTCGGTACCGCTGACCGATATTGAGGTGGTAGCAACAAAAGCGCCTGCGGAAGGCAGTGCGGAAAACGGCTATCGAGTGGAAAGTGTTTCAATTCCCGGTTCTCTGGGGAGCGTCAAGCTGCTGGATACTCCTTATTCGGTAAATGTGTTATCAGAGGATTTTCTGAAAAACCAACAGGTTGAGACTTTCAAGGAAGCGACCAAATACCTGCCTTCGGTTCAGATCGAGGAACGGGGCGGAGCAGATGTGGGCCGTCCCCAGACGCGCGGTTTTGAGGGAAGTGTTGTCCAGAATAACCGCATGGACGGAATGAATATGGTTGCGACGACCGCTTACCCGATGGAACAGTTTGAACGGATCGAAATACTCAACGGGTTAGCGGGTTCTATGTATGGGCCGTCCAATCCTGCGGGAATTTTCAACTTTGTGCTCAAACGGCCTACCGATAAGCCTCTCCGTCGGATCTCCATCGGTTATGACTCTCAACTGATCGGTACCGCTCATGCCGATTTTGGGGATAGAGTGGGGAAAAACGGCTGGTTTGGGTACCGTGTCAATATGCTCTTCGGCGACGGCATAGGATTCGTTGATCACAGCAATCTCAGGCGCGAACTGGCAAGCGTAGCCCTTGATATTCACCCTTTCAAAAAGACTACTCTTGAACTGAATTACAGCTTTTACGACTTCCTGAAGCTCGGGTATCCAGGCGGGTTTTCTTTCGCGCCGACAGTCAATTTGCCTGACGCACAGGATGCGACTCGTGTTGGGTACGGGCAGAGTTATGCAGGTATGCACCTCACAACAAATACTGGAAGCGCACGCGTCAAGCATGAATTCAATGAGGATTGGCAACTCATTGTAGGGATATTGGACCAGCGCGCTGTCAGGGATATGTACTCACCTACCAACACGCTCACTAACAACCTCGGAGATTATAAGACAACAATCCGCTCAACCGCTGCAAGCGAGTTTAGAGTTTTCAGCAATATGGCGTACCTGAACGGACGATTCAAGACCTGGGGAGTCGGACACGATCTCGTCTTGGGAACGACCGGCTTCGAATGGGGTCTATATTCAGGATCGGAATCCACGACCCTTACCCTCGGTACGGCGAATATCTACAATCCGATTTCATATGATGCGTTAGCCAGGCCCGCATCAGTAGGCACCTACCAGTCGAGCGATGTTCATCAACAGGGTCTGAACCTGACTGATACCATCTCCTTTACTGATCAATGGTCGATCAGGTTGTCCGGCAGCCAGGACTGGATCTGGACCGATAATTTCGACAAAACGGGCGCTTGGACCAGCGGATATGACGATAACGGTTTCAGTGTTGCGACAAGCCTGATGTACAAGCCGTATAAGAATATGACGGCCTATTTCACCTATGCCGACAGCCTTCAACAGGGCGATACCGCTCCGACAACGGGCCCCGTCAACGCTGGAACAAGTCTGCCTGCTTACCGCAGTAGCCAGTATGAAGCCGGTTTCAAAATGGCACTCTCCAAGGTGAACCTGTCGACTGCCTTGTTTCGCATCGAACGTCCCTTCGCATATACCGACTCAGTCGACAATGTCTTCAAGGTTATCGGAAATCAGGTCAACTATGGCCTGGAACTGATGGCGGCTGGTGAGGTCATAGACGGTGTGACGGTCAGTGGCGGAGTAACCCTGCTGGACCCGCGCCTCAAAGACACCGGCAAGGCAACCACCACCAACAAACAGGTTGTGGGTGTCCCGAATTACCAATCCAATCTGTTTATCGAATACCGAGTGCCGGTTGTAACCGGGCTGACGGTTAATTTTAACTGGCACTATACCGGAAACCGTCCTGCCAATGACACCAATACAACGTGGGCAAAGAGTTACAACACCTTCGATCTCGGCGCCCGGTATAGCACCAAACTGGGTGGCGTGCCTACCACATGGAGGTTTGCGGTTACCAACCTGGCGGACGAGCAGTACTGGTCTTCGATTTTTCCGGGAAGCATCAACGGCACCGGTGGCAGTTCCAGTGCCTTCCTGGGATCACCAAGAGAATTCAAATTGTCGATGCAGATGGATTTCTAATCGGGGAGAGAAGCAAAAATCAAATTCATGTATATCGCGGGCAACAAAGGAAGGAGCAGATTCAATGCGACCATTAATTAACTGGGAAGAACTTCATTCAATCACCAGGCCGCCCATGTGGCATAAGCCTGAAGCAGATTCAGCGTGGAGAGAAAACTTTGCCTGTTTTTACAACAAAATGGCCTCCATGGAAAAAGCGTATACGCTGAATCAGGTGAACGCTCTTCCCCTGCTGCCCGGTGATACCCTGCTAGACATGGGGTGCGGTCCGGGAAGGCTGTCCGTTCCGCTGGCGAAGCGCGTCGGAAGCGTAACATCTCTCGATGTCTCGGAAGAAGTGTTGGAATACTGCAGAATGAACGCGGATACGGCCGGCGTGACAAATCTAACCACCAGGAAACTGGATTTCGAGGATGCCGTCGCGGGTGAGAATGTTGAAAAGCACGATGTGGTCATTTGTTCTCGCTCCGTCGGCTTGCGGGATCTGCAAAAGCTCTCTAGTTTCGCGAAAAGGCTTACGGCAATCGTTACCTTTGCCAACGCGCCCAGTATCCCTCATCTCCTTGCGAAAATATTCGACGGGACATCCGCCGAAACCGGTCAAAGGCCGCCTTTTGCCGCATTCGGCATGGACAGAAGATTAAATTACAACGTGTTTTTCAATATTGTCTACGATTTAGGCTATGAACCCAATATAAAAGTCGTCGATGACGGTTTCAGCAAAGATTACTCCAGTAGAGAGGAAGCATATGAAGATATCATCACGCTGAAAAAAGTTGACGAAGACAAAAAGGATGTTTTCAGAAAAAACCTGGATTCCTATCTGACAAAAAACGACAAGGGCGGCATCACTTTTTTCATTGAAACCAGAACATGCGTAATGTGGTGGGAAAAGAACCCGAAAAAGTTCTTCTAGCGATCTGTATTACAAGTGCGCCGTTTCCGTCTACGCCGGGTACCGGCACGCCCCGTATGCACTTTTTCAAAATCGCGCCAGAAAGGAGAAAATCAAATGGATAAAGCGTGTTTCGACCCAAGCTACGGCATTGATTGGGACGACCTGTGGCGGCAACAGCTCCGGGAGGCGTCTTTCAGAACATTGGGAGCAGACCGCTGGAACGCGGGCGCAGCCAACTGGGGAAAGGCCATGGATGGGACCGTCAGCAGCAACTATGTCGAATACCTTTTATCCAGGATGGACCTTTCTCCGGATATGACCGTACTGGATGTGGGATGCGGTAGCGGAAGGCTGGCAATTCCTCTGGCCAAGCTGGTTCGCCATGTCACAGCCCTTGACCAGTCTCCCGCCATGTTGGAGCTGACAATAAAGAATGCCGAGGCGGAAGACCTCCGAAATATCAAGACCGTGCACATGGATTGGACAAAGGCGCGGATTGATATTGATGTCGAGGCTCACGACATTGTCTTGTCTTCCAGTTCCTTGCTTACGTTGGAGTTGCGTGAGTTCCTGAACCGGATGGATCGTGCTGCCAAACAACGTTGTTATATATCTTGGGGAGTTGGTATGGCCGTGCGTGACGCCCGGGTCTGCCAAGTGTTGCGTGAGGAATACCGTCCTACCCCATCCCATATCGTCATCTACAACCAGTTGTTCAGCATGGGCATCCTGGCGAATGTTGAGATATACCAAACGGCCGGTTCCCGGCAGGTCAAAGACATTTCCAGCCTGGTGAAAACGGTGGCGCATCGCGCTCATGGTAGAACCTTCGACGAGGCAACCGAAGAGAAATTGAAGGACTTTTTTGCGAAAGAGATGGTCTGTCAAGACGGAAGCTATAGTCAGGACATGAGTTCATGCACGGCTTTGATATCGTGGGATAAGGCGGGGCCGCGCCTTGCAACCGGAATCTAGAAACGATTATCAGAGGCAAATGTTTTCCGGCAATGTCCTGAAACCGTCATCTTTGGCCTTCCCATCAAAATAGAAAGGCATAATAGGGCATGATTACTTTATTTCATTTTTGGAAACGTATTCTTGCGGTTTTTCTGTTTATTCTGGTAATTGTTCCGTTTCTGTCAGGATGCGAGAGGGACAGCAATTCACATTTACCCGCCGCATCATCGAAGATGACAAAGAAAGTCAGGACAATCAAGTACTACCAGAACAGAACCGTCACCGTTCCTTATGAAATCAAGCGGATTGCCTGCGGTTGGGCCGCCCAGAACTCCGTCATTGCAATGCTCGGTTATGGCGACAGGATAATCGCGACCACATTCGTAATAAAGTCGGTGCCCTTGTTCAGCAAGTTTGTGCCCAGCATTACAAATGCGGTTTATTGCTTCGGAGCAACAAATGCGAATATCGAGGAGTTGATAAAGGCGAGACCCGATGTGTTGTTCATACCGGACGGTTCGTATGGAAAATTCGACCAAATGAGCAAGATGGGCATTGCGGTTGTGCCTTTCGAATCCAACTCGCTTCGCGCAATTGTCGAACGGACCGTAATCACGGGTGAAATCCTCGGCCCTGATGCGCATGAAAGGGCTCTCAAATATCAGGAATATTTCAACAATAATGTTGCAAGAGTTCAGAGAGTAGTATCCCGGATACCAAAAGAAAAGAGAGTAAGGGTATATCATTCGATCAGGAATCTGCTTAGCACGGCCGGGAAGAATTCTCTTGTCCAGGATTGGATGGACTTGGCGGGAGCAGTTAACGTAGCGGAAAAATGGTTTGCCGGAACGAACGCCAACACGGTATCTATCGAAGATATAATTGCTTCAGATCCCGACGTCATTCTTGTGATGAATGCCTCAGCGGTTGATGAAATTAGGAATGACGCCAAATGGGCTAACGTCAAGGCAGTTACTAAGTCGGAACCTGACTACTCGACATCATTGTGCCGCATAACAACATTCTTTATGTCGAAAGAAGCTTCTTATCAGGGTTGGCGACCTTTGTATCGAACGTAATGCCGAACTTACTTTTTTT
>JAQUHM010000139.1 GCA_028683595.1 Geobacteraceae bacterium
ATGCCTGGCGGAGGCAAAATTACCGTACGAGCAGAAAATTTTACCTTGTTTTCGGAAAACATCCAGAGGCTGCCTGCCGGTCACTATGTAAAACTGTCTTTTATCGATGAAGGATGCGGAATCAAGGAAGAAGACCAGAAGAAGGTATTTGACCCCTATTACACTACAAAAGCTGGCGGCACAGGACTCGGCCTCGCTTCGGCCCATTCGATCATAAGCAGACATGGTGGCTGCATAGACATCGATTCCCGGATAAACAAGGGCACGACCATTACCTTTTATCTTCCCTCCCTTGAGTCCCGGGATACGGAGACTCTCACAGAAGCGGGATCTCAGCAAGATCCCTGCAGTACTGGCGGGAACATACTTGTAATGGATGATGAAGAAATGATACGAAGCTTGACGCAGGAGATGCTTGAGCATCTCGGTTACAAGGTTACGACCTGCATCAATGGTGAACAGGCCATCACTTTTTACAACTCTGCACTGCAATCTGGCAATTCATTTGATGCGGTAATTCTCGACATTACTATTCGGGGTGGAATGGGTGGAATGGAGGCGGCACAAACGATTCTCGCAGGGTATCCTTCGGCAAAGCTGATTATGTCAAGCGGCTATTCAAACTATCCGGTTATGGCAGAGTATAAAAAATTCGGCATCCTCAAAACATTGACCAAGCCGTACAATGCCGAAGATCTTAGAAGAGTGCTAGGAGTCTGTCGGGCTTAGGAAGTCGATGCGAAAATTCGACTGGGCGAGGACAGATTTTGCCAATTTTGCCGGCAATAGTTGTTCTATTGACCAAAAAACAGCGGAATACGGACCGGACAGATGGATTTGCAGCAGACTTCCCCTAAGTCCGACAGACTCCTAGTTACGTGAACTGATACTTGTCGTGGATGAGGGAAGTAAGCTAACCGGAGAAGTCGTCTTCCGTCCGCAGACAGAGTTTACAAGCTCTGCATCGCCTTTTTCTCAAGCTTGTTGCGATACATCTCCCTGTCGGCCCCTTCCAGCAGTTCTTCGACACTGCAAGGATGAGTTATGTCGTATCGAGCTGTGCCGATACTGAATGAAAGCCGGTACAGCCGTACTCCATGAAGATTGTGCGCGTTCAGATTTTCCTGAACCCTTGCCTTGACTGCCAGTTCAGTCTCGCCTCCCGACTCAAGAATCAGACCTACGAACTCATCACCTCCGAGACGCGCCAGGATATCCGACGCTCTCAACGATGTCCTGAGCACAGTGGCGGCATCTATCAAAGCCTGATCACCTGCAAGGTGACCATAGGTGTCATTTATTACTTTCAGATCGTCCAGATCCGCATACAGAAGAGTCATTCCTTGCGCGAGTCGATCGGCGATTTTAATCTGCTGCAGGGCAAGAGTCATAAAACCTCGCCGGTTATGAAGTCCTGTCAACTCATCCATTAACGAAATTTCCCGGAGCTTTTGTTCCACATGTTTTTTTTCGGTGATGTCTCGCAAGTGAATCAATTGAACCTTTACCCCTTTTATCGAAATGATCGCAATGGAAAGGTCTGCAATGACGAGTGATCCGTCACGATGCCGGAAGGCCCATTCACTGAGAGCAGTTCCCTCGGCAAACGCCAGTCCTACGACACCTGCTTCCTTGTCTGAGGAGAGTTCACCATCTGGCTGGTATTCAGGTGAAAAATATGTCAGGTTGCGATGCAGAACATTACCACGGGAAGCCATCCCGAATATCCTTAGCGCCGCGCTGTTACAGTCAATAAATCTGCATGAGTCATCCATGAGGAGGATCGGGTCCGGTGCCGCATCGAACAGGAGACGGAACTTCTCCTCACTATCGCGAAGATCGGACTCAACTTTTTTCAATCCGGAGATATCATGAATCAACACAAGGGAACCGGCATTCGAACGCCATCTTCCTCTGATGGGAGTAACCGTGACCTGAGCTGCCAGCCTGCCACTGTAGTGTTCCGGTTCCCTTTCGTCCACAAGACCGCCACCCGCGTTAATTGCCTCCAATAGAACAGGGTGGTCTGAAAGCACTTGTTCGCGAAGCGCACCGATCGCCTTCTGCTGCGGCATGGCAAGGAGTGGAAACGCAGAGCGATTAAGATCAAGAAGACGACCATCCTGATTAAACACCAAAACGCCATCCTTGAGATTTTCCACAAGGGTACTGCGCACCATGGGTGCAAGGTTAACAAGACGATAACGAAAGAGCCCGAAGGCAAAAAGAAGCCCTGAAACTGTAAGGGAAAGGGGAAAAGGGTCAAATCCGGACGTAACCATCCCGGCAAGATACGCAATGAGTGCCCCCCACGGAAGAAGTGAGCCAAGGAACATAGCCGTAGCCTGGACCTTGACGTGCCGTGCCGAGCGGAGAACCATGCTCAGGAAGAATGCATTTCCGGCAAGAATCGCGAGAAAAAAATAGAGGATATGGAACTTGAACCAATGGTCATTGGTAAAAACAAGCCGAGGAAATGAGCCTGTGGCAGTATCAGTAAGCAACTGACTTTGAGAGCTGAGCGATATATCGCTGAAGACAATGGCAAAGGTCAAAACAGGAATAACGAACAGAACTATCATGAGCGACCGAGGGATACGAGATGCCATATCACAGGAATAGAAAACCAGAAGCAGCCAGAAGGCCGGAAGAAAAGATATCCCCAGGAACTTAACCCGGAAAGCAATAAGCATGCAGGAAGTCGATTCACAGGAGAACTGAATTGCATAACCGGCGCAATAGAGGGCAACCGTCAGCATGAGTGCGGAAAAAACTTTTGCAGCAGGAACCAGTTGACGTCGTTTCCAGCCGAACAGGGCAAGAAGAAACATTCCTGCGGCTGAAACCGTAAGGAGAGTAATCAGGAGCATTCGGTCTTCCAATTGTCATCAGAAATTCTGTGGATTATAGCACGAATTCGGACCAGAATCACAATAAAACTCTCAGAGATGAGAAATCATCTACATCACTTCATCAAGACACATGCAAAGATATTTTCCGAATCAAAGTACATTGTCAGTCCTTGATTCCTTCCCAGTAGGCATCTACGTCAGACTGGATCTTCCCCAGCAGTTCCTCGTTCCGTTGCGGCAGGAAAAGATGGGAAAAACGCACCTGGCGTCGCAGGTATTCCTCAACGGCTAATCGTTTCCTTGGAATCAGCGTGTGCCTCAACACCCCCTGCCGGTATTCCTTCAAAGGCCAGACACCTGACTGAACTGCCAGTTTCCCAATTTCAATTGTTTCTTTCGGGTCAAACCCCCAGCCGGTGGGACAGGGTGCAAAGGCAAGTATCAACCTCGATCCTTCCAAGTTCTTTGCTGTCTCCAGCTTTCTAGCCAGATCAAGGGGATCTGACGGCGAAACGGTAGCGACATACGCAGGGCGATGGGCCGCCCAGACGGCAAAAAGGTCCTTCTTGCGCAGATGATAGCCAAGCGGCCCCCTGCTGGTGGCAGTCCTTGCTCCAAGTGGTGTGGCTGCGGAAGCTTGCTGGCCGGTATTCCCGTACCCTTCATTGTCGTAACAGATATACAGGAAATCCAGGTTACGATCCATTGCTCCCGATGTGGCAGAAAGCCCCATGCCATAGGCGGAACCATCCCCAGACAGCACCACGGCCTCAAGGTCTTCTTCAGGCGGGAGTCGCCCCTTTAGGAGCAGGATATCGAGGGCATCTCGGACCCCCTGCGCACCAGCCGGGGCTGAGGCCATTGCAGTATAGAGCCAAGACCCCTTGAACGGAGTAAAGGGATAGTTTGCCAGAAGAGTCATGCAACCGGCAGCATTGATGAAAATGGTCTTTTCGCCAAGAATATCGTAGATCTCCTTGACGACGACGAGGCCTCCGCACCCGGCGCACATGGGAGTCCCCGTACCCAGCAAATGGCCAGCGGAGAGATCACCGATCCTCTTGTATGATTTTCCGTTCATGACTTTGCCCCCGAATTCCCGAGCGCCCCAGCGATTTCCTGCAGCTTCTTCACCTCGGCCAATTCCTCGCACGTAAGAAGCAAGCGCGGCGCGGGCGCATGCCCTTCCCTGACCGCCTGTGCCGTCACATTCGCCATTTCGTAGAACTCTTCCGCGCCGATATCGCGGCCACCCAGTCCCCCGATAAAACTGACAAAAATTGGCGGAGAAGCCTCCAAACCGTTTAGGGAAGAAATAATTTCCGCATAAAGAATTCCCCCCATACCCATTGAAAGATTCTGGTCGACAACAGCAACCCCCTTTTTCCCTGTCAACATGCTCCGTAACAGGTCACGAGGAAAAGGCCGCAGCAGAACAGGCCTTACGAGACCGACCGACATTCCGGCTTCGCGCAGCTGGTCGACGGCTGCTTTGGCCTTTGTGGCAAAAGATCCCATCATAACAAAAACCAGTTCAGCGTCATCCGAACGATACCCCTCCACAGCCCGGTACTGTCTTCCAGTAATGACAGCGAATTCGTCGGCAATCTCGTTGTAGGCTGCCAACCCATTCAGGGCTGCCAAATGCATTTCGTAACGGAAATAGGAATATAGGGTTCCACCAAGTACCGCCACTCCCTCGCTGATGGGGGCTCCTGCAGAAAACCGTATATTTTCCGCGTCATACCCCAAAAGGAATTTCTGCATATCCTCCAGAGCAGGCAACTCCACCGGTTCCCTGGTAAACGAGAGATAGAAACCGTCCATGTTCACGATTACCGGAAGTCTCACTCTCTCGTGCTCGGCGAGACGGTAGGCAATGAGGATACTATCGAGTACCTCTTGACAGGTGGAACAGTGAATCTGGAGAAAACCGCTATCCCTGGCAGCCAGGATGTCGTTATGATCCGGCTCCAGGGTAATGGGAGAAGATAGACCCCGCGAGACATTGGCCATAACAAAAGGTGCCCGCCACCCGGCGACGGTGTAAAGCATTTCCATACTATACAGGAGTCCCTGGCTGGAGGTAGCTGTAAAAACTCGAACACCTGTGGCGGCAGCCGCACCGGCTGCAGTGATCATGGAATGCTCGGATTCGAGTGTCGTCATCCGGCAGTCCATCTCCCCCGTATCAATCCAGTATGCCAGGGTTTCGATAATCTCCGTCTGGGGCGTAATGGGAAAGGCAGGAACATATTCCGCCCCGGCCAGGCGTGCCCCCCAGGCAGCGGCACTGTTACCGGTCAACAGTTTCTTGTGCATCATTTCCGCATCCCCCTCTTTTGTTCAACCGTACCATCTAGCTCCGGTGTGGATTTCATGGCTCCAACCGGACACTGTTCCACACAAAGGAGACACCCTTTGCAATGTTCGTAGTCGATGCGGGGGAGTCCTTCCTGGTCAAGAATGATTGCATTCTCCGGGCAATAAATTGCACACAGTGAGCAGCGTTTACAGAGATCAGCTTGAAGCACAGGACGTTCCGTCCGCCAGAGACCGGTCTTCACACGCTCGCTCGTGCCCGCAGAAAAAACGGCCGGGGCAGAGACTCGCGCCTCTTCAAAGGGGATATTTACCCACTTCGGACTCCGGTACCCGACTGCGGAAATTCCGCAACCGGGAGAAACAATCCCCTCTTGAGGCCCCATCAGGTCATAGGAGCGCAGAGCGAGATTGCAATTATCTAAAACTATCGTGTCGCCAAGATGAGAAAGCTCGTCTCTGATCGCCATCTCCAGAGATAACCGGGCAATACTACCCGTCAGTCGTGACGCTGCGCCTACGCAGGCCGCGCCAACAAAGCGTATTCCGTGAATCCCCTCTTCTTTCCTTGCCGCTACAAAGCTAATAACCGGTCCGGAAACATTCAACCGCGCCTTCAGGCTTTCTGAGTTTTCATTGCTGTGGACGAGCAGCACAGTATCCGCAGCCACTCCATGCAAAACACCGGCAACAGGGATTGCCAGGAGCGTTTCGTCAGCCACGATAACCAAATCCGGATTATGGATAACACCCCGTTCATTGATGGGATAACGGGACGCCCGCACGTAAGCGAATATCGGGGCGCCCCGACGCTCGGCTCCATAGCGGGGAGCATCCTGAACATTAAAACCCTCAAGGAAAAACGCCGACCCCAGGATGCGGCTGGCAGTTTTCATTCCCTGACCACCGCGACCATGAAAGCGGATACGATAGAGTGACTTCATACCCTTGTCAATTTCCACGGGGCTACCTCCTTGAGCGTTCATCCCACAATACGTAAGGCAAGATACGGCACCAGATTGAAGATCAGAATAGCGAGCTTGAAGAGTGCCATGGCTTCATAGTGAATAGCATTGAACTTTTCAACCGGCATGGCGAACCATCTGCCATGAATGCGGTAGATCCAGTCGTGTGCCACGGCAAAAAACAGGAACCAGCATAAAAGGATTCCAAAGTTGATCACTGTACACCAGGCCAGTGCGGAGCGAAAAGTTTCCAAGCACATAAAGCGCCCCCTTTATAAGGTTGAATGATAAACGCGAATCTCTATTTTAGTGTAAACCCATCCGAGCCCTTTTCAATCAAAGAACTGGCGTTTTCCTCTGAGAACCACTTGCTGTATTTTGGAAACTCTGCAGAGAGTTCAAACATACCCACGACCATAACCGTAAGAGCCCGCCAGGGTTCTGCAGACGAACCTCAGGCCCCTGCTCTTCAAGGTCTGGCATCAGGCTCTCCGAACATTTGACATTCTCAGCTGAAACATGTACTGTCAAAAAATCATTTGCGTGGAAGCTCCCGAAATGAATTTTGCTGCACCCTCTGGAGAAGAAACGCAGATGGCACAAAGTACCGGTACATTTTTACACGAAATCAAGGGATTCGGATTTATTGAGCAGGAAAATGGCGATGAAGCTTTTACCTATTTTTTAGCAAGTTCAGCCATTGGCTTTAAATCATTGATTGAAGGTGACAGGGTAACTTTTGGAACTACGAAAGGCCCTAAGAAGCTGCAGGCTGGAAACGTAAACAAGATTTAACTATATATTCGTTGTGCGTCAGAAAGCCCCGGGGCATCCGGGGCTTTCTGCGTTTTGTCACGTCACCCGGTGGTGCCATGGCCACAGGAGTGCAGAGCTCACAAAGCCTTGCATTTCCCGTCAGCCCACCAGGAGAGTTTTTACTAGAGAAATTGCCGGAACACTGCCATGGCCGGCTTGAACAGGATAATGGAGAACCTTCATGCGCACTACCAAGCTTTCTGCGGGAAATACTATTGAAGCCAGTTGTACACGCTGCCGCGCTACATTGAATCATACCATCGTTGCCATGGTGGGAGAACGGATAGTTCGCGTTGAATGTAACACATGTCACGGAGTACACAATTACCGAGGGCCTGTCGAAAAGAAAGAGAAGGCAAGCCGCCAACCGGCAACAAAAAAGCAAGTCGTTCCCCGTCAGCCGAAAAAAGATCCAGGGATCTCAGATATGGAAGAGTGGGAATCTCTCAGTCCCACTTTTGACTGCAACCAGGCAACCCCCTATGACATGAACGGAAAATTCCGGGTAAACGAACTGATAAACCACTCGACTTTCGGACTAGGTATCGTAAAAAACATCATCCCACCAAAAAAGATGGAGGTTCTCTTCCAACTCGGCAAAAAACTTCTTCGCTGCCAGTGAATCCTTTTTGGCCAGAAAGCAGCTTCCTGCCAGAGGTAACCGTCAAAGCATCTCATATTAATAAAGAAGGGACGGACATAATAACAAGTCCATCCCTTCTTTATAGTGAAGACAACCGTGTGATGACTTGATTAACGTGCTGTCGCATCATCCCCAAACTAAAACCTACCTCTTTTTGTTCTTTCCCCTGGCCGAGAGCAAATCTCCAAGGGTGCCCATTCCTGTCGGAGACTCTGCAGATTTACGGCGGAATTCCTCGAGGGTTGCCTCCTCCTCGCCGGCAGCACGTGCCGCACCGGCGAGAGCCAGGGAAAGCCTGCGGTTTTCCCGATCGAAGCTCTCCACCTTTACTTCAACAGTTTCCCCTTCCTGGATAACTTCGCGGGGATGATTAATCCGTTTGCCGGCACCAAGCCGGGAAATATGAATAAGACCATCCACCCCGTCAGACAGAGTTACAAAAGCACCAAAGGGGGCCAGTCGAGAGACTGTCCCGGTGTGAAAAGAACCCTCGGGAAATTTTTGCACAACCTCTTCCCACGGATCCGCCAAGGCATCCTTGATACTCAGAGAGATCCTGTCTTTTTCACGATCAATGACTTTGATTACCACCTGTACCTGCTGGCCTACGCTCAGAACATCACTCACGTCTTTTACCCTGGTCCAGCCTATCTCGGAAATGGGCACCAGCCCTTCAATGCCGCCGATGTCTACAAAAGCGCCGAACTTCTGGAGAGATGTGACAGTACCGGGGACCGTCGTGCCTTCACTGATAGTGGCCCGTGCTTCTTCTTTTAATCTTGCCTGCTCTTCCTCGAGAAGGACACGACGTGACAAGACAATATTACGCCCTCTTTCGCTATAATCAGTAATTCGGAATGACAGTTTCGTTCCGACAATCGATTCCGGGTTATCCATGCGGCGGAGTGACATCTGGGAATAAGGACAAAAGGCACGAACCGCACCTGCAAGCTTCACCTCGAAGCCGCCCTTGATTTCCTTCTCCACCACGCCTTCAACCGGAACTCCCGCTTGCCAGGCCTCTTCCAACTGGGCACTACCCGATGCCCCGCCGCCGATCTTTGACGTAAAGCGCATCTCTCCCTGCCGTGAAGAAAGAAAATGAACGGAGATGATATCCCCCTCTTTCACCGTCACGCCACCGTCAGGATCGGTGAATTCTTTCAGATCGACGACACCTTCTCCTTTATGACCGGTATCAATTAATAACCATTCACTGCTTACTTTCAGTACCCGTGCCGAAACCTTCTGCCCCGGCGTGAGATGCCCGCTCTGGCTGCTAAGGCTCTGCTCAAGGAGATCGGCAAAGCTCTCGTCTTCATCTGTCATTTCCAGATCATCTTTGTCTGTCATTGCTGTTCCTTTTTACGTAGATTTTTCCAGGCAAC
>JAQUHM010000140.1 GCA_028683595.1 Geobacteraceae bacterium
ACCGAGAAAAAGGTATCCGCCGGGAAGGAGGTGTCTGCAGAATTTATTCAGGAGAATTTCCTGAATTTGTCTGTCGAAATATATCATGACGTTTCGGCAAAAAATGATTCGTAGCGGATTGCCGATGCCGAATGACTCCTCCATGAAGTTCAAACGATGGAATGTAACCGTTGAGCGCAGTTCCGGGCAGATCCTGACGATCCCTTTGCTTTTGTCCTTGCTGCGGAGCAGATACCTTTTTTTCATTTCGTGGGGTATCGGTGCTATCTTTTCTTCATCATAGACGCCGAGTTTCGCACTTTTCAGTACGTCAGTGCAGATGTCTGTGGCGAGAATGGAAAATCGAAAACCCGAATGGTCCCGTGCGTACTCGCTTAGGGTCATGGCAAGGGTATAGGGTTCTTCTCCGCTGGAACATCCTGCACTCCAGATCCTGACGCTGTTCTGTATTTCGACTTCGGGTATCCTGGGTAGAACCGATTCTGTCAGGTAGCTGAAATGAGCGGCTTCCCTGAAAAAATCAGTCTTGTTGGTGGTTACGACGTCAATCATGCTGACCAGTTCATCCTGTATGCCTTGCTGGCTGACAAGGTAATCGTAATACTCGCGGAAAGAGCTTATTCCGTGATGCCGCAGCCGTTTTTGGAGCCTTGACTCCAGCATTAATTTCTTGGATTCGGGCATCCGTATACCGCAGGTGCTTTCGATAAACTGGCTGAACAGAACGAATTCGCGACTGCTCATGCCGGAGGATTTCGACCCGTGTCGGCTGGTGTTTTTCTGAAAAGTTTCATGCATGATGCTTCCTGCGCTCCTTAAGCCCACTGAACAAGTTGCGGCACATCAAGGATCAAAGCCACGGAGCCATCTCCCAAAATAGTGGCTCCCGATACACCCTGGGCATCACGATACATCTTGCCAAGAGACTTTATTACTGTCTGATGTTCACCGATCACCGAATCCACGAGAAGGCCGATGCGCTCACCGGCTATTTCGGTAACCACCACGTGTTGGATGTCTAGTTTTTTGTCACCTAGCCGGAATCTTTCCCGAAGCGGAATGTAGGGGATCAGGATCCCGCGCACATTTGCCAGGTTTCTTCCATGTGCCATCTCGATGTCAGCCAGGGTCAGTTCGACGCACTCTTCCACTAAAGAAAGAGGCATGACAAAAAACTCTTCGCCGATTTTCACCATGAGGCTTTCAATGATTGCAAGGGTCAGGGGGAGTTTTATGGTGATTTTCGTTCCTTTCCCCTTTTGGCTGGTTATTTCTATGAAACCTCGCAGAGCTTCTATGGATTGTTTCACCACATCCATGCCAACTCCGCGGCCGGAAATACCGGTAATCTTTTCTGCTGTGGAAAAGCCGGGAGCAAAGATGAGGGCAAAAAGTTCCCGGTCGCTCAGTTCGGCCGTTTCCGTAATCAGCTTCCTTTCAATGGCCTTTGTCCGAATTGCTTCTGTATCCAGCCCGGCACCATCGTCCATGATGGAAATGATAACACTGTCTCCTGAATGTTCGGCTGTAAGATGGACGGTACCATGCCGTGGCTTGCCGGCGGCAACGCGGCAATCAGGAGATTCGATCCCATGGTCGATGCTGTTTCTGATAATGTGGACCAAGGGGTCGTTAAGGCGCTCAATTACCGTTTTGTCCAGTTCCGTGTTGGCACCTTCGGTGAGTATTTCAACCTCCTTGCCCAGTTGCTGGGAAAGGTCACGCACCAGACGCCGAAACTTGCTGAAGGTAGCTCCGATAGGCATCATGCGGATATTGAGGGTGCTGTCCCGAAGTTCAGAGGTTAGTCGCTCGACCTCCTCTGCAATATGTGCCAGGTGCTGGTCACCTCGCAGTGAAGCTGTCTGGCTGAGGCGAGCCTGAACAGTCACCAGTTCACCCACCAGGTTTACCAGCGTGTCCAGTTTGTCCGAGGGGACGCGAATGCTTGCTGCCGATTCGGAGTTCTGACGTTTCTGTTGCGCTTCACGAATCTGCTGCTGCTCCACCAGTGCTGCTTCCACTTTTGATGGCACGGCCAAACCCGATTCAACCAGCATTTCACCAAAACGCTTCTTGTTTTTCAGTACAATTTCCATGTCTTCCGGTGTCAGGTCGCCACGCTCTACCAGAATCTCTCCAAGCCTTTTGCAGGTTGGCTTGTCTATGGTGCTGCCAGAGTCGTCGATTACATCAATGCTTAGTTGGCAATCGTCTTCAACAAAAATAAAGACATCCTTTATTCCGTTAACCCCCTTGGAGGTTGAAAGGATAATATCCCAGTAGGTGTAGCAGCGTTCCGGGTCCATGATATCAAAGGTAGGGATGTCGGAGAGATGGGCAATAATCCGGCATGTGCCCAGTTCTCGCAGTTCCTTCAGCAGAAACAGCGGATTGGCCCCGGTGAGAAAAATGTTGGGAGATGGTTTGAACCTGATGCGGTAAAGCTTCTCCTCGTCGCTGTTTTCCTTGATTATTGATGAGGAAATTTCTGTAATGTCTTCTGCTTGTTCGCGGTGTATCGGTACAGCCATGTGACGGAAGCAGGCAATCAGCTCCTGACGTTCTCCATGGTCAACCTGGCCTTCACCTGAAAGCATGGAACGAATGAGATCTCCTGCCTTGAGAGTCTTGTCTATGAGAATTTTACTTACGTGCGCCGTTCCGTTACGGATCTGGTCGAAAACGGTTTCCACCTCATGGGTTAGTTCGGAAATGTCGGTAAATCCGAACATGGCGCCTGATCCCTTGATGGTATGCATGGCGCGGAAAGCGCGTCCAATCAGGTCGGCATCGCCCGGGTTTTCTTCCAGCTCCAGAAGTGAGGCTTCAAGGTCTGCAAGCAATTCGTATGCTTCCTCCCTGAACGCTTCACTGTGCATTTCTGCCATTTTCATGGTAAACCCTTTCCGTTTTGTATAAGTCTGGCCGAGTAGTGGTGACCATTTTGGGTCAGGAACGCTTCTCTTCCTGCCAGAGACATAACTCCCCTTCTTGTTGAAGACATCCTGATTGCCTTGGGAATCCTGCATCTTCAAGACAGGTAATCAGAGAGTCAGTCGCTTTCTGTACAACAAGTCTCTTGCCGGCGTGAACAGCTGACCGGTGTGCAGAACAGAGTACCTGGAGACAGGAGAGGTCTGTTGTATCAGTAGCGCTCAGGTCAACTTCAATAAGGGATGAATTGGCTAGTGTCTCGGCCAGGGTAGTCTTCAGGTTTGCTGCGTCTTCAATGGTCATTGAGCCAGTGATGTGAAGCGTTGCAGTCTCTGCGGACTGTTCAAGGCTGCAGTTCATGAATTCTCCTTGTGCAAACAGAAAACGACGTTGGACTTATCGTTGTTACCTCACGGGAAAAGAGGAATTTGCAGGGAATTGAGTCCGGTTAACAGGTAAGTTCAACCACAAATCCATCTGCTGCGGCTGGTCTTCCGGTAAACGTCAGAGTGAGTTTTGCCAGCGGCTTACTTGACGAACTTTTTGATCGTATCAATTAATTGTTCAGGCTTGAAAGGCTTTACGATCCAACCGCTGGCCCCAGCCTGTTTTCCCGCCATTTTTTTCGCATCCTGCGATTCCGTTGTTAGCATCAGAATGGGGGTGAATTTGAAACCGGGAAGTCCTCTCAGTTGGCGAATCAGTTCTATTCCGTCCATTTCCGGCATATTCAAGTCAGTAATTACCATGGCGATTTTGGTACTGCCAAGCTTTGTCAGGGCATCTTTGCCATTATTTGCTGCAATTACATCGTATCCGGCATCTTTCAGCGTAAAGGAAACCATTTGCCGCATAGATGCAGAATCATCAACAATTAGTAGAGTGTGAGCCATTATGATGTTCTCCTTCGTGTTTCATATTCATGAGAGTTTCTATTGCTACCAAATCTCCGGTTCAGAGCCTGCAAGGGCTTCTTTCATGACCTGTCTTTCCGATTCCATAGTGTACATATCTTCCATCCAGGAAATTTTATTCGGGGAGTCTGTGTCGTGACTTGAGATACCTTCTCCTCGAAGGTGTGCCATAATTCTTTCGCCATTACCGGTAATGGTGCGGAGAGGTTCAATTACATGTTCAATTTTTTGTCTGGTTATATCCTGAAATTGCATGGAGATAACAATCCCGCTGATGTCGCGGGCGAGAGATTCCGTATCCGTTGACAGGACATCGAGCTCATCCTTTGCATGAACCATGGATTCATTGAGCTTATTCATTGTTTCATTGATTATCATTTCGGAATTAAGAGACAGTTTTTCCGTTTGGCCGACATTTCCTTCCGTTTCTGTATACATGCCCTGCAGATCGGTTTCGACGGTTTTGATCAGTTTGCCAATCTGTGCTGCTGCTGTTGTAGAGCGTCCCGACAGTTTTCTTACCTCATCGGCAACAACCGCGAAACCCCTGCCGTGATCACCGGCGCGGGCGGCTTCGATTGATGCATTGAGTGCCAGGAGATTAGTCTGGTCGGCAATATATTCAATTTCCGAAATGACCTGGCGGATGCTTTCCATGGTATTGGTGGAGTTGCTCATAATTACCAGCGTATGCCTTGCAACATCACTCACGCTTCGCAGGTTTCCGATAACCGCCGAGAGAGCTTCCTTGCTTTGCTCGATGAGTGCTGCGCCGCTTTCTGCCTGGTTTCCGGAAAATTCAGTGAAGGCATTAGCAGAGCGGGAGGCTTGACCCCTTGCTCGGGAAACGATGTCCATAAAGCCTTCGCCAATTTCCAGCACGGCATTTTCGGTGTCCTGTATTACCGTCTCCAGTTGTTTGATGAGGACCGGAAAGACCTGGCTGTTGTAACTGAGGTACTTCAAGGCTGCATCATTGTCAGCTTCTGGTGGGGGCGCAATTGGCAATTCTTCCAATGTGTCCGTCTTATTGCAGTGCGATCGTGAAAAGAGGAGAGTTGTTATGCCTGATACAATTAGAACTGCCGTGCCGGCAGCAATAATTCGGATGCCGGCATTACTGATAAGACAGGGCGCGGCAGTTACCAGGAATAAGGCGATATTTATGCTGTTTTTTCTCATTTGACTAGAAATCATAAGTGATAGAATCCTGCGTTGTTTTAGTGTGAACCTCCGGCCATCTTTGTAAATGGAGCAGGGGGGGAGGCATGAACCCCGAGTTTCAATAAGGGGTTCACGCGTGGAGTAAAGCAATGAAATTAAAACTTCTCGAATTCATCATCAAGGGTGTCCGCATTCATGTCAAAGGCGAAACCTGAATCGTTTGCCGCTTTCTTGTTGTAGCCATTGGCTTTGGCCTTTGGGGCCACCTTTTCTTCGAAGCGCTGCATCGGTTTTTTCGCTACTGTTGACCGGTTCGGAGAAACAGTCAGTGACTCTTCCGTACGGAAAAAGGTGACAGCACCCTGCAACTGGGTTGCTTGGGCGGAAAGTTCTTCGGAGGTTGACGACATCTCCTCGGCGGTGCTGGCATTTTTCTGAATTACCTGGTCCAGTTGCTGGATGGCCTTGTTGATCTGTTCTGCACCGGTGTCCTGCTCGCGGCTTGCAGCGGTTATTTCCTTTACCAGGTCGGCTGTTTTTTCAATGCTTGGCAGAATGTTAGCGAGAAGAGAACCCGCCTTTTCTGCAACTTCAACGCTACTTGCTGATAACTCGCTGATTTCGCCTGCCGCTGCCTGGCTCCTTTCTGCAAGTTTGCGAACCTCGGCAGCTACAACGGCAAAGCCCTTTCCATGTTCCCCGGCGCGGGCCGCTTCGATGGCGGCGTTCAATGCCAGCATGTTGGTTTGTCGTGCAATCTCTTCAACGATGTTGATTTTGTCAGCAATCTCTTTCATGGCTGAAACTGTCTGTGCAACCGCTTTACCACCCTCGTTTGCCTCCTCCGAGGATTTTACGGCAATCTTTTCCGTCTGAATCGAGTTGTCGGCGTTCTGTTTGATATTTGCCGACATCTGTTCCATGGACGAAGATGCTTCTTCTGCTGCAGCGGCCTGTTCCGACGCACCTTGGGACATCTGTTCCGCACTGGTGCTCATCTCCCTGCTGCCTGCAGCAACATTGTCAGCGGCACTCTTCACGTCGTTGACAACACTGCTCAGTTTCTCAACCATGGTTACGAGCGCTATCATCAGTTCATCCTGCGGGGAGCGTGGGGTGACTTTAACCGTCAGGTTGCCGTCGGCAATTTCTTTTGCAATTTCCTCAATGTCAGCCATTGCCGACTTGACTTCTTTCAGGCTGTTGTTAATTTTGCTGAAGTTTTCATGCGCTTCCTTGGTATATTTGTCTGCGGTTTTGATGCTCAGGTCGAAGTCGAGATCACCTTTTGCCAAGAGAAGCAGGTTGTTGGCGAGGCGTTCAACTTCCTCCTGCGTATAGTCCTTTGCAGAAATCATGGCGGTGAGATCCTGAACCACTTCAACGTAGCCAAGCTTTTCGCCGCGCTTGTTGAGAAGGTAAGAGGTGTCTTGCTTGCATTTGGATCCGTGCCAGTCGAAGTAACTCTCCGTAATGCCTTTGTTGAGCTGCTTGATGCCGCAGCCTTCGTTATTGCAGATATTTGCAGCGGCATTACTGCAGGGGAGTCCAACCGCCGAATCGCGGTCCTTGATCTTACCGGCCTCCATCAGCAGCTTCTCGAATGGCTTGTTGAGGAATGTCCAGTTCATGTCCATGTCGGTTACGTGGACAGGGAAGGGGACAGCGTCAATGATGGCCTCGTACCAGGCACTCTTTTCTACAACCGTGTCCAAAGTTTTATTGATGCCTTCCACAATAGTGCGGTACTCGCCGTTATGTTTTGTTGCATCGGCCCTCTTGTCAAAATCACCGTGAAGCGCAGCTTCAACAAGAGATTCCGTATCGTTGATCATTCCACCAACAGCTTCCTTGACTACGCATAAACTGCTGTTTATCTTGCTGAAGTTTTCATGTGCTTCTTTGGTATACTTGTCGGCATCCTTTATGTTCAGATCGAACGCGATATTGCCGTTGGCAAGGAGAAGCAGATTATTTGCCAGACGGTCGACCTCCTCCTGAGTGTAATCCTTAGCGGATATCATTGCCGTAAGATCCTGGACAACCTCCACGTAACCGATCTTTTCGCCACGCTTGTTGAGGAGGTATGAGGTGTCCTGTTTGCACTTGGAGCCGTGCCAGTCGAAGAAACTCTCTGCCACGCCTTTGTTGAGCTGTTTGATGCCGCAGCCTTCGTTGTTACAGATATTGGCAGCGGCATTGCTGCACGGGAGCCCCACGGCTGAAACACGGTCCTTGATCTGACCGGCTTCGACCAGCAGTTTCTCGAAAGGTTTGTTGAGGAATGTCCAGTTCATATCCATGTCGGTTACATGGATTGGGAAGGGGACGGCGTCAATGATGGCCTCGTACCAGGTATTTTTTTCAACGACCGTGTCCAGTGTCTTGTTGATGCCTTCCACAATGGTGCGATATTCTCCCTTATGTCTCGCTGCATCGGCCCGCTTTTCGAAATTACCGTGAAGTGCTGCCTCGGCGAGCATTTGGGAGTCGTCAGTCAGTGACTTGATTGCCTCGATCATACCTATCAGGGCAGGGAGGAACTTGTCGTTTTCCGAACGTTTTCCCATACCGTTATTTATGGACTTGAGAGTATTGAGATTGCTCAGGTCACCATTTGAGATATCGTTTGAAATTTCAGTTGCTGCAAGAAGTCTCTCTCGAACCTCGTTTACTGCCTGGCAGACTTCCGCGTAAATACCGATGTAGCTTCCTTCTACTGTTTCGGTATGATCATTTATCGTCATTTTCTGCAAAATCCTGTTTGCTTCCACCAGACCGCCCAAGCCATCGATGCAGTTGTTAAGATTGTTCTTTATCTGGTCAAAAGCGCCATTATAATTGTTAACGATCTTCGGTGGGATTTCGCCCTTGCTTATCTTTGCAAGATAGGAAGAAATGACCCTGAGTGGCGCACCAAATCCGTAGATGAGATCATTAAGGCCCTTGACGATGTCTGCCCATTCACCGGAAAACTTGGAAACATCTCCCTTGACGCTTAAATCTCCATTCTTGCTTGCCTGAATGAGGTTGCCCAGTTCACCGCGAAGTCCGCTCATGGTGTCGACAAGGGCGTTGATGTTTGATTTTATGTTATTGTAATCGCCGCGATATTCCACGGTAATCTTTTCCGGGAGTTCACCTTTGCTGATTTTTCCGGTGTAATCCATGGTCACTTTCAACGGAGCAGTCATGTTTTCGAAGATATTGTTCATCCCTCCGGCAACCTTGGAGAAGAATCCTTCGTGTTTGTCAGTGTCCACCCGCACGTCGAGGTGTCCTTCATAGGAAGCGATGCAGACCTCCCGCACGTCAAGACGTAGCGCTTCAAGGGCATTTCTCATCCGGTTGAGGCTTTCCTTCAACTCGGCAAAATCACCATTATAGCCATCAGTTATTTCTTCAAAAATATCACCGCGGCTTAACTGGCTGATGCGTTCGGCTGCGTGGTGAACTGGTCCCAGCGTAGCATCGAGCATACCATTAACTTCGGTTATGATTCGCTTGTATTCGCCGTTATGTTTTGATTCATCTGCCCTTGCTTTGAGGTTTCCAGCCATGGCTGCCTGAGCAAGCATGTGGGTATCTCCCATCAGGTTCTTAACGGCGCGGATCATCTCATTAACCGAGCCGAGAATGCTGTCGGAGTCTTTTCCTTCCATGTTGATCTCTATGGAAAGGTTGCCTGCAGCAACGCTCCTGGCAATTTCCGCAACATGTTTTGGGTCGTCTCCCAACTGCTTCAGGACAACTCTGTTGATGAGGAAACCAAGGCCTATGGCAAGCAGCATTCCGATAAAAATAACGAAAAGAGAGCTTTTCTCGGCGGAAACGGTGAGCGCGCTGCTTGTCTCGTTGACTTTTTCCAGGCGAATGGCTTTTGCAACCATAAGCCTCTGTGCCACGTCAATCAATGACCCGTAAGCCTTTTCGGTTCGAGGGTCATGGAGA
>JAQUHM010000141.1 GCA_028683595.1 Geobacteraceae bacterium
GGCCATTAGGATTTCGATATCTGATGTTCATCCGTATACGTCAGATGAGGTCAAGGTGTTTTCCTGTACGGAGGGAGGCTTCATGGGGGTCGTAGAAGATATCGAACTTTTCGAGCGGAGCCTGAAAGAACTGATCATCAAGTATGAACAGTATTTTCTCGGCCTGGAGAAGCGGGAACCGCTGAAGCTTCTGGAAGAGGTGGAGCGCCTTTCGAGACGCTATACCGCGGCAGCTGTTTCCAATACCATGCTCCTGTTTCGCTACAATTCCGCCAAATCGCGCTTTGTCAGTTACCGGCAGTACTGGAACCGGATCAACCGATTGATCGATGAAGGGAAATATTCCCGGGATCGTTTCAAGATGCAGAGGAACCTGGCATCCGCTCCCCAGCCCGTGACGGTTTCTGACGAATCCCAGGTGGATCGGGTATATCGCGAACTTACCGAGGCCTGCCGGTTATGCAATGTTACCACGTCCAACATTACCAAAGAGGCGATTTCTGCCACCCTGGAAAAGCATCGGGCCGCTATCAGGGATAAGTACCACTGCAGTGACCTGGAATTTCGGGTTCTGGTGGAGGACGGGAAGCCGAAGATCAAGGCCAGACCTAAATAGTTTCCATCAGGGAAGTCTTGGCAGAGGCCGGGTTGGAACTTCCCCGAAGCCTCTCGTAATCGGTCGCCACCCTTCACACGGATCTGTCATCCTGCTGGTTTCAGGTACTTTCCTTCCTCTCGCTATCTTGCATTGAAGTCGTACGAGAGGCTCCGTGAAAGTCCCATCCCAGCAATGTATGGCACTGTTTCGGAGTTTCCGGATGGACACGAAATAGCGCTTTCCGGAAGGAATCCGGGCTGATTTCGGGTTTGATGTGAAGGTTTGGAAAAATTTCTCAATTCTTTGGAAGAACTGCCGATAGAAGATGAAGCAGCAGGGGGTGTATCGATACGGCACCAAAGGGTACCGATCAGATAGCGGAGTTTCCCGAAGCCCCCTCACTTCATGCGGTTTTCATCCGGAGTTTTATGGATAGCCGAAATCTCAAAGCCGGAATGACACCCCTCTTTCTCCCGGTACCCCCGATGTTTGAAAGATGCCTGGGGTATAAGGGGGAAGGGCGCTTCGTGGCCTTTTTCTGGGAATCCTTCGATGAAGTATATTTCCGGGATGATTCGCTTGATTCCGGAACCCTCGATTCCGCGAGCTGGCGGCTCTTTACTCTCCACCCGTTTGTCAGGCTTCACCTGCATTCCTATGATTTCGGTTCAGCCGATTTCCCCGCATGTCACTGGCTGCTGCTGGACAGGAAAGTCCGGCGGTTCTATGTTGGTAGGAAGGAAATCGTAGAATCCTTTCTCGATGCGGAAGCATACCCTGTCGCAAAGGCCCGGGGCAGGCACGATCGGCAGACGACCATTACCCTTGACGAGTTTATCTCTATGGCGGGAAACATCGAGGAGGTACTTGGTCAAGAGCTGTTTCCCGAAGAGATGATGAAAAGGCTGCAAGAGCAGCAGGCCGTCTGTTCCGAGCTGCGTGAGTGGCTCGAGAGACTGGGGTGAGGGAAAGGCAGGATAGGGGATG
The DNA here is from genome assembly GCA_028683595.1 of Geobacteraceae bacterium. Classification (GTDB taxonomy): domain Bacteria; phylum Desulfobacterota; class Desulfuromonadia; order Geobacterales; family Geobacteraceae; genus RPRC01. Next base: position 1,586 of record JAQUHM010000141.1, read on the forward strand.
AAGGATGAAGGATAAAGGATAAAGGATAAAGGATAAAGGATAATCCTCGCTCCTCGAACCTCGCTCCTCGAACCTCGAACCTCGCTCCTCGCTCCTCGAACCTCGAACCTCGCTCCTCATTCCTGCCTGATAAGCCGGATCGACCTTTCCTGATTGAACGGACATGCCTGCTCCAGGCATTCCCGGTTCAGGTGGCTGAAAGTGCAGTGGATTTCGTTCCTGACGGGCAGCTGGATACCGAATTCATCTTTCAGAAATCGTACGGCAGCGAAGATTGCCAGCAGTGAATCGCGTTTGCAGCAGCGAGCTCCTCCGGTTTGAGAAATTGTCAGCAGGCTTTCCGCCGTCATCCGGTTGCTCAACCCCCTTTCACCGGTTGACAGGGGTGTGGCAGAAGTGATCAGGCTGACAAAGATTCCCGTACCTATTCCCGCACCGCACGCGCCGTGAAAACCGCAGAATCCCCCCTTGACATCCCCGGACCGCTGACGCGCTGCGAGAATCATGGTTTCTTTTTCCTCTCTTGGCAGCGCTTTTATTTCGCAGTACGCTGCAAGCAGCGCCGCAGGCACGAGAAAGTGGTGCTCAGGGCCGTGCATGTTCATTGCCGGATGTCCCATGAGGGTCAGTGCCAGGGAAGCAGGGTCACGGGAGTTGCTGCTTATGCAGGCGAATTCGATAACATCAGCAGCGGAGCTGCGATGGCAGGTGTCACAAATGTAGTGGCCGTTTACGCAGCGGGCGTAAGCGGTGGTCGTTGTTCCGCAGAAATGGCAGGAAAGGGACTGCTGTTCGGCTAAATATTCCAGGTCGGCGCCGCAGAGCAGGCAGCCGGATCGGTGGCTCATGGTATTTCCTCATTGATTAGGGGGATGAGTAACCTGAAGGTCGTTCCGTTGCCGATCCGGGAACTGAAATCGATGAAGCCGTTGTGCTGACTGATGACGCTGTAAATCATGGAAATTCCGAGGCCAGTTCCTTTTCCCGGCTCTTTCGTGGTGAAAAACGGTTCAAAAATTCGTGCCTGGACATTTTCACTCATTCCGACCCCCATATCGGTTACCGTGATCCGCCCGTACCTGCCCGGTTGTGCCGTGCCGGATGCGCGGGGAACTTCCCGATTCAATTCAAGCAGATCAGTGGTGATGGACAGCACCCCTCCGCCAGGCATGGCATCCCGGGCATTGGCGGCCAGGTTCACCAGGACCTGCTCCAGCAGCACTTCATCCGCAAGGGCGATAAGGGGCCTGTCGCATACCACAATGGATACCCTGATCTTCTTGCCGGCCATCAGGGGAAGAAAGTTTTCCGCTTTCTGGATGATTTCGTTGAGGTTTGTTATCCTTGGTTCGGACTGTTTTTTCCTGCTGAAGGCGAGCAGGTCGTTCGTCAAGCGGGCAGCCCTGTTGGCTGATGTGATGATATTTCCGGTATAACTGGCCAAGGGGTCGTCCTTGTCCAGCTTCATCTGGAGATAATTCGCGTAGCCGACGACCGCGGTGAGGATGTTGGTGAATTCGTGGGCGATCCCTCCGGCAAGCTGTCCCACTGCTTCCGTCTTCTGGGCCAGGGAGAGTTGCGCCTTCAGGCGGATATTTTCCTCTACGGCCTGCTTGTGGTCAAGAATTTCTTTTCCCAGCGCTTGGTTTGATGCGCTTATTTCATGATTCTGCTGTTGAATGGTCCGTCGAAGCAGGAAGTCCGAACGGTAGTAGCGTTCCATCGTGTAACAGGCGAACATTCCGGTAATGATGAACGAGAGAAAGATGAAGGAATTGCTGAACAGGACCAGGGTCGGTGTACCAATGGTCAGGAATGCCGCAGTTACATAGAGAATAAAGAGACTCCAGGAGAGAAGGCTGGCAGTAACGAAACGGAGTCGGAAGTAGAAGAGGAGGCACAGCAACAGGCCTGCGTAGTACAGCGAATTCCCGGGCGGTGCAGCCTTGATGCTCATGATAACGATTCCCGCGCCGGCCGCGAAGCCTGCGAGGAAAAGGGAGTACTGCATTGCCTGGAAATAGGTTTTCGAGTACGAGAAGAGATAGATTCCCAGCAGCAACGGGCAGACCAGGAGGTAGCGGATGCTCCAAGCCTGACGCAGTATGTCCGGGATTATCCAGTAGTCATGGATGCCGAACATTCCATAGAGAAGCAATCCCAACAGCAGATACCGTCTAATATCGCGGATGTTTTTCTCAAAATAGTCGGCCCGGAAGGCCGCTTCGAGCTCGGTATCCGAAAATGAGAGCGTTGCTACGTTAAAAGGTATGTCTTTCCGTGTATACATTCTTTTCCCCGGTTTTTCATGAAGATTACGCTGTCTGCAGAAGCTGGAGCAGTGAGTGAGTACTCAGGGAAAACAGGTATCTCATGGTCTGGAGGGGAACGTCAACGGAAAATAGCAGGGAAATAATCATGTACCCGGATCGCCTTTTATTCTTCGATCCACTTCCAGGCGTCGTCGAACTCTTCATTCGCAAAGACCTTTACCCGCGCGGGCATAACAAACCCCATAGCCTTGGTGGCAGAGCGGATCCAGCCCACGTCGCTGACCACAGCGATCTTTTTCCATGCGGTGATGTGATGGAGGCCAACCTTCATGTCGTCCCACATGGCTTCTGCCTCGAAGCTGGAAAAATCCTTCCCCAAGTGGTAGAGGAGGCTTATTTTTTCGTATTTTTTGAGCTTTTCCTCGACTGCGGGAATCAGAACTGTTTCATAGTCTTTGCCTGTTACCTTGCCTCTGGCGGTGAAGCCGAGCACGTCATCGGGCAGGCCGGTCAGTATCTCGATCATTGTATTCCTCCTTTGTTGTTTGCATCGTTGTCTGAAAAAGTGCGGGAAGATCGTCTTGCGAATCGCATGAAGGAAGATGCGTACTATAAAAAACTTTACCAGATGTCGTCGCTAAATCAAGGGGTTATGCGTGCAAGTGGTTTGAGAGTAGAGTCTCTTCGTTGTTGCTTTCCCATTGACACAATCAGGAGAAGAAGGCTACTTTCACTCCGTCATTCATTCACCTGATTAGCGTAAATCTTCCGCCAGTTCTCAAAACTGTCATTCCCCTGCCCTTGACGGGCCTGGGCGCAAGCAGGTGGGTGAAGTTGCAATATTTTGATATCATGGCTACTTACCCCGCATCCTGGCTCTCCTCCGCAAGGGGTGAGGGAACTTTTTAAGAATTTGCGAAACCACCAACCACAACAGGTGCCTTTTCCATGGAAACTATCACCCTTCCCATAGAACCCATCCTTCCCGAACTGCTGCGGACGGTTGCCGCTTCTCCGAATACGGTTTTGCAGGCTCCGCCGGGGGCCGGCAAAACGACCCGCGTTCCGCTGGCACTGCTCGATCTTCCGGGAATCGCTGCCGGACGCATCGTGATGCTGGAGCCCCGCCGGCTGGCCGCGGTCAATGCGGCGAGCCGTATGGCTTTCACCTTGGGTGAGGAGGCCGGACAGACAGTTGGCTATACCATGCGCTTCGAACGGCGTGTTTCGTCGAAGACCAGGATCGAGGTGGTTACCGAGGGGGTCCTTACCCGTCGTCTCCAGCGGGACCCCTGCCTGGAAGGGGTTTCACTGGTGATCTTCGACGAATTCCACGAAAGGAGCCTCAATGCTGATTTTGCCCTGGCGCTCTGCCTGGAGGTGCAGCGGGAGGTGCGGCCCGACCTGAAGATCCTGGTGATGTCGGCGACCCTCAATTGCGGGCCGGTTGCCGGGCTGCTGGGGAATGCTCCGGTCGTGGTTTCTGAAGGGCGTTCCTTTCCGGTTGAGGTCCGCTTTCTGGAGGATTCGAGCCGCCTCCCGGTGCCGGTCCGCATGGCGGCGGCCGTGCGGCGCGCCCTGCTGGAAACGGAAGGTGATATTCTCGCCTTTCTGCCCGGGTCCGGGGAGATCCGGGCCTGCTGTGAGCAGCTCCGGGAAAAGAGCCCCGGCGCATCCCCGGTAATCCATGCTCTCTACGGGGATCTCCCCTTTGACGAACAGCAAAAGGCCATCCTGCCGGGACCGACGCGCAAGGTGGTTCTTGCCACGAATATTGCCGAGACCAGCCTCACCATCCAGGGTGTCAGGGCGGTGGTTGACAGCGGGTTGTCCCGGGTCCTGCGCCACGACCCTGCCAGCGGCATGAACCGGCTGCTCACGGTGCGGGAATCGCGGGCCTCGGCGGAGCAGCGGGCCGGGCGGGCCGGAAGGCTTGTCCCCGGCGTATGCTACCGCCTGTTCGGGCAGCACACCTTCAACGCCATGACCGGCTTCCCGCCTCCGGAGATCCTGGTGTCAGACCTCTCTTCGCTTGCCCTGGAGCTGGCCGTCTGGGGGGTGCGGGACCCGACAGCACTGTCATGGCTCGATCCGCCTCCCGAGGCGGGGCTTGCCGCTGCCCGGGAACTGCTTCGCAATCTGGGTGCGCTGAACCGGGACGGGCGGGCCACCGAAACCGGAAGAAAGATGGCGGAACTTCCCGTTCATCCGCGGATTGCCCGGATGCTGCTTCGGGGCAGGGACACGGGAACGGATGAAATAGCCTCAGTCCTTGGAGCTCTGCTTGGGGAACGGGACATCTTTCGCTATGGCCCGGGGGAGGCTGCTCCCCTGTGCGAGTCTGACCTGCTGGAGCGGTATGAGGCGATTGCGGAACGGCGGCAGCGAGGGGATATTCGTGTGCAGGCCGCTGCCATCCGGGCGGTTGAGAGGAGCGTCGCTCAGCTTTTGCGTCTTCTGAAGAAAGGTGCTGGGGCTTGTTTGCCATTGCCAGTGCGGGCGGATGACGCGGCGCGCCTCCTCCTTGCCGCTTACCCGGACCGTGTTGCCCGGCAGCGGGAGGAGAGCAGTGACCGGTATCTGCTTGTCAATGGCCGTGGAGCCCGCCTCTCGCGGAAGAGCGGGGTCAGGAATCATGCCTTTATCCTGGCGATTCAGGTGGATGCCGGGGGAAAAGGTGAAGGGCTCATCCATCAGGCCTGTTGCCTTACTCCGGAGCTGGTTCGCTCTGAATGCGGAGAGCAGATCGTGACGGAACGAAAGGTCGTCTGGGATACTGGTCAGGAAAGGCTGATGGCCTGGGAAGAGGAGCTTCTCGGTGCGATCTACCTTTTCCGTCGGCAGGTTGTGCCCTCCGATGACGAAGCCATCCCGCTGCTTCTCGATGTCATAAGGGATTCCCGTCTGTTGTTCTTGAACTGGGACAGGGAAGCCTGTCGGTTCCGGGGGCGCCTGCGTCTTGTCCGGGAGGCTTTTCCCGAGGAGGAGTGGCCGGATCTGGGAGATGAGCGGCTTCTGGCCATCCTATCGGACTGGCTTGCCCCGTTTCTCTTCGGTGTCCGGAGCCGACGCGATATTTTCGGACTGGATCTGACCGCTGCACTTCGTGCCCTTTTTACCCGGGCACAGCTCCGCCTTCTGGAGGAGCGGGCACCGACCTCTATTACCGTCCCGAGCGGCAGCCGGATTGAAATCGATTATGTCAGCGGGGGCGAGCCGTTCCTGGCGGTGAAACTCCAGGAAATGTTCGGCTGCGCTGACACCCCGGCTATTGCCGGGGGACGGGTGAAGCTGGTTCTGCACCTTCTTTCTCCGGCCCGGCGTCCGGTGCAGGTGACGCGGGATCTGAAAGGCTTCTGGGAAAGCGGCTACCGGGAGGTGAAAAAGGAGTTGAAGGGGCGCTATTCGAAGCATCCTTGGCCTGACGACCCCTGGAATGCCGTGCCGACCGGAAAGACCAACCGGGCGCTGCGCGGGAAGACCCGCTGAGAGTAGCTTTTCTGCTGTCAAAGGTAGTGGCGGGGGGAGTTATGATGTAGGTACTTTGTGTTCCAAGGGGTGACACACTATGAAGCAAAATGATCTCTTGCGGAAGATTGTCACGTGTCAGAAAGATTTCATCTTTCCATGAAATTGGCATTTAGGAATTTCCAATGTTTGCCGATACATTGATAGAGTGTGTTCGGTGAGATACGAAAATAGGCAGACTGATATGAAGGATTGATTTGAATAGGGGAATTTTCATTATTGAAAACTCTGGTATTATACATCAGATATGAATCTTTTTAATCGATAATGGAGTCGCCATGATGCAAACATTTTTTACCCGGTATTATGATGCGCTTCTCGATACTGACCGAGACCAGGCAATCGCGCTTCTTTCCCGGGCACTTGATGACGGTGCAGCGCCGGAAGAGATCGTTTTCGAGGTGGTGACTCCCGCCATAGAAAGGATGTCCAGGGATCTGACCAAGGATCTGGCAACCACCCTTTCCCAGCATTTTATCGCTGCACAGATATCGGAAGAAGCCATTGAAATGCTGCTGCCGCTTTTCAGCGCAGCGCCTGAAATAAAGGGCAGCGTTGTCATCGGCACGTCAGCCGGTGACTTTCACGGCCTGGGGAAAAAGATCGTCAGGGGTTGTTTGCGGACCAAGATGTTTACGGTTACCGACCTGGGAGTAAATGTTCCGGCGGAAAAATTTGTGGATCAGGCTTTAGCCCTGGAAGCTTCTATTATTGCAATCTCTGCCATGATGGTGCACACGGCCCTGGGGGAGGAAGGTGCCCTCAAGGTGCGGCAGATTCTGCGAGACCGGGGTCTGGAGTCGCGGATAAAGATTGTCGTGGGAGGGGCGCCCTTCCGCTTTGACGAAAACCTCTACCAATCGGTCTCCGCGGATGCCTGGGCGGAAAACGGCATTGAGGCAACCAGGGTCATTGCCGAGCTGATGAAGGAGGTTCTCCCGCCATGAACTCCATGGAGAGGATTCGACTGCTCTCGGAGGGAAAGCTTCCCGACCGGGTTCCCGTTATCTGCAATCTCCTGGAACAGGGGGCATTGGAGCTGGGCCTGTCCATGGAAGAATACTATTCCAGCGGAGAGCATGTGGCCGAAGCCCAGCTGAGGATGCAGCGAAAGTACGGCTATGATAACCTCTGGGGATTTTTCTATGTTGCCAGGGACGCAGAGATGTTCGGCTGCCGGAAGATCATCTTTGCCAAAGACGGACCGCCGAACGTGGGGGAGCTTATTATCCGCAGACCTGCCGATATCGAGGCTTTGACGGTGCCCGTCGATGTGGGCGAAACGGCAGCGTTCCAGGAACTGCGCACCTGTATCCGGATCCTGAAGGCGGAGGAGGGTGGCCGCTGTCCGGTTCTCGGTTCGGTGGTAGCTTCCTTTTCGTTGCCACCCCTGCTGATGGGAATGGACAAATGGTTGCAACTCCTACTGACCGGACCGAGGAGTCTTTGCCGGGAACTGCTGGAAAAATGCTCCGATTTCTGCA
>JAQUHM010000142.1 GCA_028683595.1 Geobacteraceae bacterium
CTTAAAGTAAACGAATTATTCCCAATGGCGGGAAGACGAAGTACTAATACCAACGGAGGTATGTTATGGATGTTCTGTCAATGACGACAGGTCTCAAGAACAGTACAGATGTGCTGTTTCTCATGCTTGGTGCAGTTATGGTTTTTGCCATGCATGCAGGTTTTGCTTTTCTGGAAGTGGGTACCGTACGGAAAAAAAGTCAGGTTAATGCCTTTGTAAAGATTATCTCCGACTGGTCCATTTCCACCATTCTCTATTTCCTCGTAGGCTTCCCCCTGGCGTATGGCATTTCTTTTCTGCATCCGGCATCTGACCTTATGGCAAAAGCTCAAGGGTACGACCTGGTACACTACTTCTTTCTGCTTTGCTTTGCAGCCTGTATCCCCGCAATTATTTCCGGTGGTATTGCGGAGAGAGCCAAGTTCTGGCCGCAGTTGTTTGCCGGTGCCATTTTTGTTGCCCTTGCCTACCCGTTTTTCGAATCACTGATCTGGGGACAGAACAAATCGCTTCTTCAGGATTTTATCAGCAGCATCGGTGGCGCGGAATTCCATGATTACGCCGGATCCGTTGTCGTACATTCCATCGGAGGCTGGATAGCCCTTCCGGCGGTCATGATACTCGGTGCCCGCACCGGACGCTATACTAAGACGGGTTCAAATCCGATTCCCATCAGCAACATACCGTTTCTGGCCCTTGGATCCTGGATTCTTGCGGTTGGCTGGTTCGGTTTTAATGTCATGAGTGCCGGTAATCTGCAAGGCATTTCAGGACTTGTTGCCGTCAACTCACTTATGGCGATGGTTGGTGGTGTACTGTTTGCTCTTGTTGCAGGCAAGAACGACCCTGGGTTCGTTCACAATGGTGCCCTTGCAGGACTTATCGCAATCTGTGCCGGCAGTGATATCATGCACCCTCTGGCAGCTTTTCTGACCGGCGGGATTGCTGCAGTAATCTTTGTTTACGGCTTCAAGATGGAGCAGGAAAAATTGAAGATTGACGATGTGCTTGGTGTCTGGCCTCTTCATGGGGTTTGCGGGACCTGGGGCGGGATCGCTGCCGGCATCTTCGGGAACAAGGAATTGGGCGGCATGGGCGGTGTTACATTCGTTTCCCAGTTGTTAGGTAGTGGGATAGCTGTGATATTTGCACTTGCCTGCAGCTATGTAGTTTATACCATACTTGCGAAAACCGTCGGCATCCGGCTTGACAAGGAAGCTGAATTTATCGGTCCGGACCTCTCCATCCACAACATCGATGCATATCCGGAAGATCAGGTATAACATTCGGTTCATGTCTAAACGTTGCTTCAAAAAAAGGCCCTGTAAAGGGCCTTTTTTTGTTCTTCCGATCATTGACATTTTATTGGCAAAAGCGTTAAATGCCTGCTTCCATCCTTTGTGTGGTCATAGTATGGTAGGCACGTTATGCTTACATTTGAAAGGAAGAAATTATGGATAACGAAATAAAAGGATTCGACAGGTTGATGGATCTGATGCGTCGCTTGCGAGCGCCAGGCGGATGTCCGTGGGATGCTGAACAAACCCATGAAAGCCTTAAAAGATATCTCCTGGAAGAGACCTATGAAGTTTTAGAGGCTATTGATTCCAAGTCGACGAACATGCTCAAGGAAGAGTTGGGGGATCTTCTGCTTCAGGCAGTTTTTCATACGGTCATTGCAGAAGAAAAGGGTGAATTCACGATGGATGATGTTCTGCAAGTCCTTTGTGATAAACTAGTTCGCCGCCATCCCCACGTTTTTGACGACCTGAAAATAGCTACCATTGATGATCTTGTTGCAAATTGGGAAAAAATCAAGAAGGGTGAAAAAGGAGAAGAACGGCTTTCTGCCCTTTCCGGTGTCCCTCCCCAATTACCGGCACTTCTCCATGCCCAGAAGATAACGGAGAAAGCCTCTCGTGTCGGTTTTGACTGGGATCATGTCGATCCTGTCTTTGCAAAGGTTCTTGAGGAACTGAAAGAATTAGAAGAGACCCTCGTTACCGGTGATCAGGCGCGTATGGAAGCAGAACTGGGAGACTTGTTGTTTGCCACGGTAAATCTGGGAAGATTTCTTTCGATCAACCCGGAGGATGCACTTCGGAAAACAATTGCACGCTTCATCAAACGTTTTAATCATGTCGAAGATTCTCTGCATGCACAGGGGAAAACTCTCCCGGAAGCCTCACTTGAACAGATGGATAGCTTATGGGAAGAGGCAAAAATGGCCGAACGTGAAACATACGCTTCTGGTAGAAATAAATAGTGTGGTTAAGAAAACAACAAGGTTGTATCGTTCTGAAAAGTTTTCCACATCAGATGTGTATAACATGTGCAAAACAACGTTGATAAGTCAACTTCTTGACTCAATTCAAGTATTTTTCGCTGTTTGCCTGTTTATAAGGCAGTTAATTTACGTAGTAATATTGAGTGGTTACAGGTACTTCCTGTTATTTCAAGTGGTTATCCCCGGTCAGTAACGGATCTGTTCGCATTGAGACCGTATTCGTATGCAACTGTGAATAAATATCGGCAACTCCGTTCAATTTTTCAGGCGTAAATTACCCCGATTTCTGAAGAACCGCTGCCTCCATACGCAAGAGTATTTCCTTTCTTCTGATGCCTCCCGGTGCCGAATATCCCGTCATTGCACCCGTCGAACCGATGACCCGATGACAGGGAATAATTACAGGAAGGGGGTTGTGAGCCATGGCCGATCCGACCCCTCTGGCGGCCTTTGGCCGTTGAATCTCCCGCGCAATCTCCCCATATGTTTTCACCACCCCATAGCCAATGGCATGAACCGCTTGGTACACCGCCCTTTGAAAATCAGAGAATTCCCGCAGGTCAAAAGGATAGTCGAATTTCACGATCTCCCCGGAAAAGTAGTGAAGGAGACCCTCTGCAACATCTCGTGTAAGATCGTTTTCGCCGCTTGGCCGGGCAAAGCGCTTATGGACCTCAGCCAGGATTTCATCCTGCGTACATGCAGATGGAAGTGTTGCTTCGAAGAGTCCGTGCCGCGTGGAAATGATGACTCCATAGTCACTAGCTATACAATAGAGTGAAAAGTTAATCTCTTCCTTTGCAGCAAGGTTTCCTTTTCTCATTTTTTAAGCTTCCGGCGGATTATTTCAGCTACCCGCGCCGTTTCATCGCACCTAAAAAGATGTGCGAACAGGAGGAATACAAGAATTCCCGCACAGACGGCGGTAGCAAGTATTCCAGCCTTCAAAAATTTCTGACCCTGGATTGACCAATCGATAGATTGCATGCAGAGATACACCACCAGGGACATTGGAACGGTTGCCAGGAGAATCTTCAAACTTGCAAGAGCGATCTTTTTGCCGCCGAAAGGACCAATTTTTCTTCGCAAATAATAGAGAAGAAAAAGCATGTTGAAGAAAGACGAGAGACTGGTTGCCAATGCCAGTCCACCATGGAGAAGCGGTCCCATGAGAATCAGGCTGAATCCGGCATTCAAGAGAAAGGTTGCAAAAGCTGTCAGTACCGGAGTGCGAGTGTCTTTGAGCGCGTAGAAGGCTGGAACCAGGACCCTGACAAGAGCAACAAATGTGAGCCCCCAGGAATAGTAATAGAGTGCCTCGGCTGACTTAACGGCTTTTGCATAGTCGAAGGCGCCACCCATGAAAAGAAGCGTGAAGATGGGTGTCGCACAGAGAAGCAACCCTGCCATAGCAGGAATGGTAATAAAGAGCGTTAAACGAAGACCGAAGGAGAGAGAGTCTTTCAACCCGTCCATCTCCCCAGCTGCAGCCTGCCTGCTCATGGATGGAAGAACCGCTTGGGCTATGGAGACAGTGAAGATACCCTGGGGAAATTCAAATAGGCGCTGGGCATAATAGAGGTATGAAACACTTCCCTGGGGTAGCAGTGACGCAAGTATCGCTCCTACGGTAATATTCAGATAATAAACTCCTACTCCAAACACGGAAGGCAGCATGAGCAGTGCAATCCGTTTAACGGCGGGGTGACGTGGCATGAACCTTGGCCGAAACGAAAAGCCCTTGCGGTAGAGGACGGGCAACTGGAGAAGCAGCTGAAGGATACCGCCGACTAAAACGCCAACAGCAAGGGCGGTTATGGGGATCTCGAAGAAACCACGCAGGAGAAGGGCACAGCCGATCATCGACAGGTTAAGAAAAACAGTGGAAATGGACGGAGTGAAAAAGTGGCGAACCGTATTCAGTATCCCCATGCAAAGCGCCACGAGGCTGATGAAGAAAATATAGGGAAACATGAGCCGGTTAAGGAGAATTGTCAGTTGCAGCTTGTTCGGTTCAGCTTGGAAACCGGGAAACATAAGCGTAACGATGTACGGAGAAAACACCACTCCCAAAAGCGTTACCACACCCATGACTACGGTTAGAAGAGAGAAGCAGACGTTAGCCAGTTCGCGCGCTTCATCCTTGCTCTTCAGTGTATACCACTCGGAAAAGGTCGGTACGAACGCCGAGGTAAGGGCGCCTTCGGCAAAAAAACGCCGGAGCATGTTGGGAATCTGAAATGCGGCAAAGAATGCATCTGTTGCGAATCCGGCACCGAAAAGGCGCGAAACCACCATATCCCGAACCATCCCCATGATTCGCGAGAGAATGGTTGCGATTCCCATTACCCCTGCTGCGCGTGCGATATTTTTCTTTTCAGACATGCATACCCCTGCGACGTGATTTCACAGGGGTATGTATCATAAGCGGGAGAATATTGGTAGTTATTTCAGGCGATTTCGTCCAGAAGTCTTTCCAGTTCCTGAACATCAGCCACGGGTACTCTGCAAGCACCGGCCGCACAGATCTGGACGATAATTTCCCCCTTTTTACCTTTTGGCAGGGAGACAGCGTCTTCTTCCGAAACACGGAGTACAAGCCCAGGCATAAAACGTTTATGAACAGAAAGGAGCATTTCCCGAGCTTCTACAGAATCGATACGCCCGGAGAAGGTAACCTCGGCTTCCGGACAACTCAGGTAATCAAGTGCACACAGGAAATGGAGACTGGTTATGGGGTTTCCTTCAATACTCCCCATGAAAGAGCGTAGAATACCCTTGCCCTCCTCCAGGAGACGCGAATCTGCTGTGATTTTGCCCAGTTTGATCAGATTCATTGCTGCAACTGCATTTCCGGATGGCACAACACCGTCATGTCCCCCCTTCTTCCGAACAAGAAGATTTTCACTGTCAGAACCGGTGTCGTACAAGCCATACGTCTCTTTGTCATGAAAGAGCTTTAACATATCCCCGGTGTTTCTACACGCGGAATCGAGATAGTCCCGGTCAAGGGTTGCTTCATAGAGTTGAATCAAACCCCAGTCGAGAAATGCATAATCTTCCAGGAAGGCCGGAATAGAAGATTTTCCGCGATACCAACTGCGCAATAGGCGTCCATCCGTGCTCCGTAACTGCGTTGCAACAAAGTGGAGAGCAGATTCAGCTGCTTCCAGGTAGCGGTTTTCACCGCTAACGGCAAAACCTTTCGCCAGTGCCGAAATCATGAGACCATTCCAGGCGCAGAGAATCTTCTCGTCACGAAGAGGCTTTCTCCTTTCTTTTCGCACTGTTTTGAGTGAGGTGCGCCATTTACCCAAGTTTTTCAACAGGGTTTCGTGGCTGATACCTTCCTTGTCCGCAAATTCCTGCGTAGGAATCGGAAGATGGAGGATATTCTTCCCCTCGAAATTACCCTGCTCCGTTATTCCGAACAGCCTGCACACTATTCCTCCGGCACCTTCTCCCAGTGTTGCCAGAACTTCTTGTTGGGTCCAGGTGTAGTACTCGCCTTCAACACCATCCGTATCGGCATCCCAAGCTGAATAAAAACCTCCCTCAGGGGAACGCATTTCATCCAGTACAAATGTTAATATCTCCTCAGCCGTGGTTCGGTACTGAGGATCTCCCGTTGCCTGGAAGGCGTCCAGACAGGCATGCACAATCATTGCCTGGTCATAGAGCATTTTTTCAAAATGGGGAACAAGCCATTTTTTATCCACGGCATAGCGATGGATGCCAAAGCCGACCTGATCAAAGATTCCGCCCCTGCGAATCATCTTGAGGGTATCTTCAGACATCCAAAGTGCATTGACTGCCTGTGATTTCTTCCAGAACCGGATCAGAAAGGAAAGGTAGTGGGGAAGCGGAAACTTGGGTTCCGAGCCAAAGCCTGTCCATTCATTGTCATATGCATTCATAAGGATCTGGAAGGCCTTGGCCATGACAGCTTCATCCTCCAGGGGGCCGGCAAGAGGTTCAACAGCTTTCTCGAGGCCCTGTATCACTTGAGAACAGTTTTCCAGCACCGCATCCCGACTGTTTTTCCAGAACTCGTCGATTTTATCAAGCAGCTCGATTATCCCCGGCATTTGCATTTTTGGGGTTTTTGGTAAATATGTAGCAGCAAAAAACGGCACCTTGTCCCCTGTCATGATGATGGTAAGGGGCCAGCCACCACCACCTGTTAGCAGCTGAGCAACCGTCATGTATTGATCATCGATATCGGGCCGTTCTTCCCGATCAACCTTTATGCAGACAAACTTTTCATTGAGGACCTTCGCCACGTCGTGATCCTCGAAGGATTCCCGTTCCATGACATGACACCAGTGGCAGGTTGCGTAACCGATGGAAAGAAATACCGGTTTGTCTTCTGCCTTGGCTTTGGCAAATGCTTCATCGCACCAGGGGTACCAGTCAACGGGATTTTCGGCATGCTGAAGCAGGTAGGGGCTTTGGGAAAAAATCAATCGATTGAAGTCTTGGCCTCCGTCGTCTGGCAGGGCTGCCGTGTCAATATCGGCAAGGCGAGACATACGATCGTTACCAGACGTATTTTTTTCGATAGTTCTTGTCATACGTAACTCCCTTTAGGTTTTTCGTCCAATTCACTGATGGTGTATCTGTAAGAAATTATAACAGCTGATCTTGATTGTTCAGTAATTAATCAATAAGAAGATACTCTATTGACCGGATCTGTAAAAAATGATACTGGATACTAATGAGGGGCTTGCGCCCCTTTTCCTATTGATTTCGAGAATTTTCACTCCTACCGTTGAAACAAAGATACTCAATGAGAAAAGCAATAAAATATTTTGTTCTGTCAATACTCATGGTGGCCATTACAATCTACAATCCCCTGAGGACAAGCCATCCCGCAGCGTCACCCGACGACTTAGCCAAGGAAGATCTGAGCAGGGTCCTGTACCCAAGCACTCGGTCCATTGCCTGGAAACCTGTTTTCATTCGCCCCCAGGATTCCCTCGAAAGTCTCTATGGAAAAAACTGGGTACTCGTGGCCCGATTCAATCGTATTGACCGGCGCCATGTTTACCCCGGCATGACAATCAAGTCACCGATAAATATTGACGACCTGAAAGATTATGCTCCGATGCCCCAGGAGTATGGGCCAGCCAAAAGGTATCACCGGTATATCTTGGTCAACATGGAAGAGCAGTGGCTGGGTGCCTATGAATACGGCAAATTACAGTTTTCCTTCCCGGCGGCAACGGGGAAAAACGGATACGAAACACCCACGGGAATTTTCCGTGTTGACGCTCGGCACAAAAACCACACATCGTCTCTCTACAAAACAGAAGACGAAAGTGTCCAGTATCCAATGGATTATGCCATCAGGTTCCATATTGGCAAGGACAATGTGGCCTACTGGATCCATGCCCGCGACCTTCCGGGAAAACCCGCTTCACATGGCTGCATCGGTTTGTTCGACGAAGCGATGCAGAAGAGGATTACTAATGTTCCGGAGAATCCTGTCCTCCAGGATTCGAAAAAGCTCTATGACTGGGCTGTTGGTGAAAATCAATATGGACCCGACAGTGGAGGCGTTGAACTCCTGGAAAATGGTCCTATCGTGGAAGTGGTCGGACACACCCCGCCCTATCTTTCCGGTCCAACCCATTACAGCGAAAATACGAAGAGCTGATAAGATTTTTTCATCAACCGCGCACAAAAAAAGGCAAGGATGAATTCCTTGCCTTTTTTGTCGCAACAGATCTTGCAAAATATCATACCCGTAACGCACCAATCAGCTCCTTTACGTCATTGATGCCGTTCTCCCGTAAATATGTTTCCAGATCCTCGGCGATTCGCTGGGATGCTGCCGGAGACATGAAGTTCGCTGTTCCTACCTGCACTGCCGTTGCTCCTGCCAAAAGAAATTCCAGGACATCCGTTGCAGTGGCAATCCCCCCGATTCCGATAATGGGAAGTTTCACTGCCCTGGAAACCTGCCAGACCATTCTCAGTGCAACAGGTTTGATCGCCGGACCAGAAAGCCCCCCTGTAATATTGGCAAGAGATGGGCGCCTGGTTTTCAGGTCAATTGACATCCCGGTGATGGTGTTGATGAGCGAGAGCGCATCAGCTTCCGCCTCTGCACAGGCCGAGGCCATTTCAACAATGTCGGTCACATTGGGTGAAAGTTTAACAATCAGCGGCTTGACGGTTGCTTTTCTTACCGCCGAGACAACAGAAAAAGCCGACTTCGGATCGGTGCCAAAAACAATTCCGCCATGTTTTACGTTTGGGCAGGAGATATTTACTTCGATTCCGGAAACTTCGGGAAGCGCATCGAGTTTTTCAGCCAATACTGCGTACTCCTCGACCGTATTGCCAAAAAAATTCACAATTACCGGTGTTGAGATAGATCGGAGAAAAGGGACCTTATTCTCAATGAATGCGTCTATGCCAACGTTTTGCAGACCGATGGCATTCAGCATCCCGCCAGGAGTTTCAACGATCCGGGGCATGGCGTTTCCGGCCTTGGGCCTGAGGGAAAGTCCCTTGGTTACAAGTGCACCGATCTTTTCAAGATTAACATACTCCGC
>JAQUHM010000143.1 GCA_028683595.1 Geobacteraceae bacterium
GCTGGACCTCTGCCGCCTGGGCTCTCGAAGGTGCAGCACTCCTCTGGGCCGGAGTCCGCCAGGGTCGCAAATCAGCACGGGCCTTCGGCATCCTCCTCCAATTAGGCGCCGGACTTGCTTTTCTTACGGACATGCACGGAACAGCCGACTCTCTGCCACTTCTCAACAGCCTATTCCTCGGCACGTCGCTCATATCGCTCACCGGCGTCTTTTCCGCCTATATCCTTCATCGCCACAAGGAAGAGATTCTTCCATGGGAATCGCTTGCCGGTGTCATCCTGCTGGCATGGGGCCTCCTCTGGTGGTTTGGCGGCGGCCTTGCCGAAATAGACCGGCACACAGTGGAAGGGTACCGAATGGGCATAATTCTGGTGTTTCTCGCCACATCTTCCCTTAGTTGCGACATCCTGGAAAGACGGCTTGCCTGGCCGGCGATGGCCTGGCCGGCACTTGGCCTCCTGCCTACCATGCTTCTCTGCACCCTGGCAATGGTTTCGGAAGACCTTCACCCCCTTGCCGATGGTGGAGTCGCCGGATGGCCGCTCGCCTTTGCCGCTCTCTATCTGATCCTCTACCGTCACGAAGATCTCCACGACCGAATTCTTGCCATCTTCCATAGTGGGACGCTCTGGCTCCTCACCGGCCTCCTGTCTCTGGAGCTTGCCTGGCAGCTTGACCACTGGATAACAGGCTCTCCTGTCTGGCCTCTCATCTCGTGGGGACTGATCCCTGCGCTCCTGATACTGCTTGTAGCCAACCGAACCGTGAGTTTCCCCTGGCCGCTGGAACGACATGAAAGTGACTATCTGTCCCTCGGAGCAGGACCGATTGCCCTGGCGGCCTGGAGCTGGGCCATCTACGCTACCGTTAGTTCCCCGGGAGATCCGTTCCCGCTCAGCTACCTTCCATTTCTCAATCCGCTCGACCTGACCTTTGCCCTGATTGCCATCGTTCTTCCGTTATGGTTCCGGCGCCTGGCTACGTCATTTCCGGAATTCTTTTCCCGCTACCCGGTCAGCCGGTCATTCTATTACGTCTATTTCGCAACCCTTTTTATGTGGCTGAACGGCATGCTCATCCGAACAATCCATCACTGGGGAAGAGTCCCTTTCCGAGTCCTGCCCCTCTACCATTCGGTTCTTCTTCAGGCAGCACTTTCCATTTTCTGGAGCTTCCTGGCCCTGTGTATCATGGTGTTTGCCACACGAAAGGGAATCCGCACAGTCTGGCTCACCGGAGCCGGACTCCTTACGCTGGTAGTTATAAAACTGTTTATCGTTGACCTGTCCGGCACCGGAACCGTTGCCCGCATCGTTTCCTTTGTGGGAGTCGGAATTCTGCTCCTGGTTATCGGCTATTTTTCGCCGGCTCCACCGCACAACCCGGAGGAAGTCCAACCATGAAGCCTCTCTGGATTGCAATCACACTCCTGTCAATGATTACGGTAACTGCCCAGGCCAGGGATTCCCGGCCGGGAGACTTCGCCTACGGGATCCCCCTGCAAACCGGGGGCACGGCTGCGCTGTACCAATGTACATTGCCCGACATAGTCTATCGTACGGTAAAGAGGGGCGATCTGGGTGACCTGTGCGTCTTCAACAGTCAAGGCGAGGTTGTGCCCTTCAGCCTGTCCCGTAGCTCAGCCCCCTCCCCGACCATCCCGGAATCCCGAAAAATCAACCTGTTCCCGGTATCGGGTTCCCGGGTCCAGGAATCCGGCAGTGTGTCCCTGATTGTCAAAAAGGGCAACGGAGGTTCAATTGTCAGTGTAGCATCGTCCGCGCCGAGTACACGGCCGACCAGGATTACCGCCTATCTGCTGGATGCATCCTCTTTGAAAGTCCCCCTCAAAGACCTTACTTTGGAATGGGAAGAGCAGTCCGCGGGAACAGCCGCCAAACTCAAGGTTGAGGGAAGTGATAATCTTGAAGACTGGACACTAATTGTCCCGTCAGCCATTATCATAAGCCTCCGCTACGGTGACAACAACCTGGAGCGCCGCGTTATCGAGTTAAACTGCTCGAAAATGAAATATTATCGTCTTTCATCTGCCTCTGATGCGGAAATCCCGAGACTCACATCGGTCGTCGCACGCCTCTCCACATCGGCTTCGGAGCTGCCGCGCCACTGGGCAAGCGGCAACACTACGCGCCACTCAAGTCGATCGGGCGACTACCTCTTCAGCACAGGCGGGCTGATGCCGGTGGACAGGATCCGCGTCCACCTTCCCCAGGAAAACACTCTCATTCAAGCAAGCTTTTTCTCGCGGGCCACAGAAAAAGATTCCTGGAAGCAGGGGCCATCGGTGCTCCTCTACCGTCTTCGCATCAAGGGCGAGAAAGTAACCTCCCCCGACATTGTCCTGCCGGCCTCAAGCGACCAATACCGTCTCATGCGGATTGATCAGGGCAGTGGCGGTATCGGGAAAGGCCTGCCGGTGGTTGAGTTGGGATGGGTACCCGCGCAGATTCTTTTCCTTGCCCGTGGCGAACGCCCTTTCCAACTGGCATTCGGTAGCGGGAAGTTGGGAAATTGCGCCCATGGCGGAAGCACGTTATTTCGGCAATTTTCCGATCAGCACAAGGAAAAGTATGTCGCAGAGGATGCGATACCGGGCCCCCCGGCAATCCTGGGCGGGAAAGCTGCACTACATAAGCCGCTCATCCCCTACGATGCTGAAACGGCAGTTCTCTGGTCTCTTCTGCTCCTCGGGGTGGGAATACTGGCATGGATGGCCCAGCATCTCCACCGCCAAATGAACAGCACAAAGGGAGATAAAAATTGAAGCCGGCGCTGAAAGCGGTCACAGATTACCTTGAATCCAAGAGAATTAAATATGAAAAAACCGCACCCAATACGGTCTGGTTTTCACTCATTGTTCCAACGCCGGATACCCCAGGAATGCCAAACAGGGTCGTTTCCTGCTCTATCAGAATTCCACAGGCCATCATTCAGACACTCAATTTCACCGTCGCCGTGATGGCAGTCGAGCTTACTGATGAACTGTTCCAGCATATTGCCTCTTTTTTCATGCGCTATCAGAGCACGGAACTGAAAGTAGGAAGGATCGTCGTTCACCCGGACGGCTCGATACTCTATCATTACAGCCAGTTTCTCGGCTCGGGTGGAAACGTTGACAATTTTTCGGTGGCAGCAATGATTACAACGGCTATCATTGAAATTGCCACAATCTACAAGGCAAAGGACGAAGCAATAAGGGTTATTCCAAAACCGACCGTACCCCACTTCGGGCTGGCATAAAAACCGGCTGCCTCAGGAGAACACCGTAATGAAAAAATCCTGGAAGACCCTTGCTCTGACGTTATCGGCACTCCTGCTGCTCTTTTTCTGTGTCGCCTTTTTCGTCAAGTCAGCCGACCGGCCTCAGATGCTTCCGGCAGCGACAGCCGATCTCGAGACGGCAACATTTGCGGGAGGATGTTTCTGGTGTATGGTGCCCCCCTTCGAGAAACTGGCTGGGGTCATCAGTGTGACATCCGGGTATACCGGTGGAAAGACCAGAAATCCCAGTTATGAAGAGGTTTCCGCCGGTGGCACCGGCCATGCCGAATCAGTCCAGATAAAATTTGATCCCGCAAAAATCAGCTATACCCGGCTGCTGCAGGTCTTCTGGCACAATATCGACCCGACCGCCGTAAACCGGCAGTTCTGCGATTCAGGCAACCAGTACCGCACTGCCATTTTCTATTATGACGAGATGCAGAAAAAGCTGGCATTGGAATCGAAAGAGGCCATGGAGAAATCGAAAAGATTTCCAGAGCCAATTGTTACTGAAATCACACCGGCAGCCGAATTCTACCCTGCGGAAGAGTACCACCAGGATTACTACCGAAAAAACCCGATCCGCTACAAATACTATCGGTATTCCTGCGGGAGGGACAAACGACTCAGGGAGCTGTGGGGTAACGAAGCAGGCCACTGAAAAATGCACTAGGAATGCGACTGCAGACACAGGAGATAGACGTGAAATATCCTGAGGCCTCAACTCTGCCTTTTAACACATCGCCACTTAACGGCGAATTCATTTACACACATCCTGGCGTTACCGACCCGGGAGATCGCGGCTTCTGGATCATTGTTCAGGGTGACTCCCTGGTGCTTGATGTGGCCGACGGTAACTATGTACTGTTCGAAGGTAAGACCCCCTCATGGATCGACAGCCGTGCCGAGTCACTCTTCATCGGTTTCTGGCAGGGAAAGCCCGTGCGCATCCTGGAAGTCGGTTCCGGAATCACGATTCCTGATCGCTACCTCGCGGAACCACTGCTCCAGACTTTCTTCCACGAAAGACTTCCGGACAACCTCCTGAGCTTGCTCGGACGCTCCCAACAGATTATCTCCTGGCAAAGGAAGAGTGCACTCTGCCCACGTTGCGGCGGCAGTACGGACATGATCCACGGCACCTGGGGAAGAAACTGCCGGTCCTGCGGGTACCAGCATTTTCCCGCCATCCATCCTTGCACCCTGGTGCTGGTAACGCGTGCAGCAGAGGTGCTCCTGATCCGCAAAGCCGAATGGCCCCCCGGCTACTACAGTCTTCCGTCCGGCTTCTGCGATTTCGGAGAGTCCCTGGAAGAATGCGCCAAGAGGGAGGTCGAGGAAGAGACCGGCATCAGAATCAGCAACCTGCGCTACGTGGGAAGCCAGTGCTGGCCATTTCCCGGACAGCTCATGGCCGGCTTCACGGCCGAATTTGCGGAAGGAGAGATCGTCGTTGACCGCGAAGAACTTGAAGAAGCGGCCTGGTTCCCGCGAAACGCTCTGCCACCCACCTTTTCGCAGAAAAGCATTGCCGGTTGGATGATGAAGACGTTCGCCTGAATTGGGATGCTGGCGGTTTCCGTCACCCGTCATTTCCAAGTCGACGGAAACAACGTTGTGTCACAACCCCTTGTGTAGGGCAACATTCCTCGCGGACATCACATCTGAAAGAGAGGGCCCCATGACCAGCTCCCTTCCCCGGCACGCAAAGCGGTATCGCTGGCTCATCTTCGGCATTCTCTCCACAGGGTATATTCTGGTATTCTTTCATCGTCTCTGCCCGGCCGTGGTAGCCATGGACATGATGCACGACCTCCACGCCAGCGGCCCCTTGGTCGGGCTACTCGGCTCCGCCTATTTCTATCCCTATGCTCTCATGCAGATTCCGACCGGACTGCTCTCAGATTCCTGGGGCCCCCGACGCACCATAAGTCTCTTTCTCATCATTGCCTGTGCCGGGTCTATCCTTCTGGGCATGGCGCCATCCACCACGTGGGCAGTCATTGGCAGGGTCCTGGTTGGCTTGGGGGTATCCACCCTCTTCGTCTGCACCCTGAAGGTTCTTTCCCAATGGTTTCACGCCAGGGAATTCGCCTTTATGACCGGCATCTTCATGTCCATGGGAGGACTCGGTTCCCTTCTCGCGGCAAGCCCTCTTGCTTACCTGAGCGCCATGATTGGATGGCGGACATCCTTTCTCCTTGTTGGAGGAATCACTCTTCTGGTTGCTCTTCTCGTCTGGCTGTTCGTCAGGGACACTCCCTCTGACTTCGGATTAATGGAAAAAGAAAGGCATTCCGAAACCTGTCCTGCAGCACTTTCCCTAACCAAAGGAATCCGGAAAGTTTTTACCGAGCCTGCCTTCTGGCCCATTGCCATCTGGTTCTTTTTTAACAGTGCAATTTATTTCTCATTCATCGGCCTCTGGGGAGGCCCGTACCTGCTGCACGTCTATGCAATCAGCAAGGCAGAGGCAGGAACAATTCTTTCCCTCTCGGCCATCGGGCTGATGGTGGGAAGTCCCCTTGTCAGTGCCCTCTCCAACAGGGTCTTCCGGGCACGCAAGCCAGTGCTCGTCCTGTCGAGCATCATTGCCCTGTGCCTGACAGCACCTCTTGCCTTTGCAACCGCCTCAATTCCCCTCCCGGCCCTTTACCTCATCTGCCTCGGGCTTGGTGCAACAACCGGTGCAACCGTCGTCATTGCATTCACAGCAGTAAAAGAACTGTTCCCCCTGCAGATTTCCGGCACGGCTACTGGTCTGATCAACTTGTTCCCATTTGCCGGCGGCGCTGTCTTCCAGCCGGTTCTGGGACTGGCGCTGGAACGAAATGGTCACGTAGCAGAAAATTTCACCACGGCAGGGTACACGGAAGCTTTTTTCATCCTATTCCTCTGTGCCGCAATTGCTTGCTGCAGTAGCTACTTTGTGAGAGAAACTTTCGTGAACGAAGGTCCCGATCAATAGAGTCCCTCATCTGTCTTTTTCATGTGCAAAAGTTAAGAGCAAAAAAAAGGGAGCAACCACCGGATATTCCGTGATGCTCCCCGGGAGAAGTCTAAAACCGGGTACGATCAAGCCACTAGCTTGAAATTTCCGACAATTTTCCTCAGTTCCTCAGCCAGTTCAGTCAGTTCCCCGGCCGCAGCTGCCGACTGCATTGCAGCTTCAGCTGTTCCTCGAACTACCTCGGTAATCGTCTGGATATTGTTGCTGATCTCATTGGTAGTGCCGGTCTGCTCCTCGGTAGCCGTTGCTATCTGATTTACCTGCATGCTTACCGAGTTGATCTGCTCCAGAATTTCTTCCAGGGCATGACCGGACTTCGCTGCCTCGGAAGTGCCGCGATCTACCTCGTGAACACCTTCCTCCATGGATCTGACCGCTTCTTTAGTCTGCTGCTGGATAGACTTGATCATCGCTCCGATCTCTCTGGTAGCCTTGGTGGTCCGTTCCGCCAGTGCCCGGACTTCATCCGCAACAACAGCAAAGCCTCTGCCCTGTTCCCCGGCCCGGGCGGCTTCAATAGCCGCATTGAGAGCAAGAAGGTTTGTCTGGTCTGCAATATCCTCGATCGTACCGACAATCTCACCGATCTGGTCCGACTGGGCACCGAGATTCTCCACCGTCCCGGCGGATTCCTTGACACGCCGCGCAATGCTGTTCATCACCTCGATGGTTTCCTGTACCACGGAGGATCCGGCAAGGGCAGTTTCACTGGCACGATGGGAACCGTCCGCGGCAAGAGCACAGTTATGGGCCACATCATTGGAGGTTACCGCCATTTCTTCGCTCGCCACCGCTACGGTGGCTGTCTGGCTGGCAACTTCATCGGCACTGCCGGCCATCATTTCGGACGACGTAAAAAGAGTCCCCCCGGAGGCTGTCAGTTTTTCCGAGGACAAAGATATTGTCCCGAGAATTTCCGTCAGTTTGTCAAGGAAACCGTTAAAGGCTCGACACATGTCGCCCACCTCGTCATTTTGCAGGTACTCGAGCCGTTGGGAAAGGTCATCCTCTTTTTGGGCTGTTACCAACACCTCACTCATTTTGATGACCGGAGCAAAAAACCTGATGATAAAGAAGCGGCTTACAAAAAATGCTGCGCACAGCAGGGCCGCTGCCAAGCCGATTATCAGCAGCATGAGCTTGTCGTACTGGCTGAAAAACTCTTTCGTCTGGATGCCTACGTACAAGACACCAACAGTATTTCCCTGGGAGTCCTTGATCGGATCATAGGCGGTGAAGTAGGGAACACCCAGGATCTTTGCTTCACCGCGGTAGGAAATGCCTTTCGTTATTACCGCATCATAGGCCGGCCCCTTCAGCCGGGTACCGACGGCGCGGGTACCATCTTCCTTCATCACATTGGTGGAAACCCTTTCATCTCCCATGAAAATCGTTGCAGTTCCTCCGCACAATTCCTTGAGACGATCTGGCAGAGTATTATCCCCGTTAATCACATAATCTCCAACCAGCAGTTTGTCATCGGCAATTCGGAACACTTCCCCCTTATATCGCAACAGCTCCCAAAAAGTTTTCAGGCGATTCTCCTGGGAGATCATCGCCTGCACCTGTAATTCCTGACGGAATTCATGCAGACAGATTCCGGTTACGACAGAAATTGTCACAACCATAATTACAACATTTACTAAAATTATTTTTGTTCGGACCTTCATTGAATTCCTCCCACAACAGATTAGCAGATTCGAAACAGATAATGTCAATTTCAGATCTTTTCGGCATTCCGTTCCTCAACTTGAGACTTATTCCTGCCGTGGAGGGAAATTCAGCTTTCTCTTTTCTGGACACCAATCGGATAGCCGGGGGTTTTTCTCCCCCGGCCTCCACACCACCGTGCATGCGGGTCCGCACACGGCGGTTCCCAAAGAGTGACGGGCCGTAGCCGGTCAGTTGATAAACCCAGTTCTTTGAAAAGACGGCAGTAACTGTGATTATCCTGGGGAGCTGTATTCTTTTGACGCGCTCCATGCACTTACCCGGTCGGGTTCAATGTGCTTTGGAAGCTCATAAAGATTGACATCCCCCTCTTCAAGTTCGGCCCTTCGACAGGGTAAGACTTCCGGGGTTCGTCCCCAGCTTGTTTCCAACCACCACACCGCCATGAGTGGTGACGTCCTTGTCTACTATGGCCTCTGCTGACTTCTGATCCATCACGGAGACCGTTACCGGAAACCGCGCTTTCCTTTACGAAACGCATGTGGAGCAGATCTCCCCGGATAAGAACGTGAACTGTCGCTACACAACCGCAGCATTTACCACTTCTCCTGAACCCATGGGACTTCGTCATGTGGTGCTGACTTGCCCAGATTGTGGCCTTATATGCTGTTTCTGTCCGTCGGCTCATAGCTTTGCGCTCCGGCTTCCTTCAGACCCCTCCTCGCGGAGACGCCCTTGCCTTCGGCTAGTACTTTGTTTACCCCGTCTCACGACGGTGGTTGGATTCTTGTACAGGGGACTTGCACCCCATAAGTTCACGCCCATGCCGGGCGTACACCA
>JAQUHM010000144.1 GCA_028683595.1 Geobacteraceae bacterium
CGGAATCCGTCCGCGGTAAATATTCAGGAGGTTTTCCTCCATGGAGTGGCGTGCCGTAACGAGCAGGAGGTCACCGGCGGCAGAAAGCCCGCCGTGGAAAATAAACGCCTCCGGGCTGGTGTGCGCAACCGCATCCGCCAGTTTTATGCCAAGGATCCGGCCTGTCGCGGCAAACGCTTCCACTGCGAGACAGTCCCCGTTGCGGGCGGCTGTGTAAACGTCTTTTGCTGTGAGCTCATGGAAACTGAAGTCCCTGAGCACACTTTCTTCTTTCCTTTCGGCAAGGAGAGAGAAGGCAGTTCTACAGAGACCGGGGGCGGAGACGTACGTTTCCAGGCAACCCCTTTTACCGCAACCGCATATCCGACCAGCGGGGTCAACCACCGTATGGCCCAACTCTCCGGCAAAGCCGTCGGCTCCGTAGACAATTTCTCCGTTCACGACAATGCCGCTCCCGAGCCCCGTTCCCAGGGTGATGGAGATGAAATTGCGCATTCCCTGTGCCGCACCGTACTTCATTTCACCTAGGGCGGCAGCATTGGCGTCGTTGGTGACTGCCACGGGAAGATCAAAATGTGAGCGGAAGAGTTCGGCTATTGGGACCTCTTCGTCCCAGTCCAGGTTTATCGGACTCTTGACAATTCCCGTGTAGTAATTGGCGTTGGGCGCGCCAATACCGATTCCTTTCAATTCGTGGTTTGCGGCAAAAGGAGCGAATGCTTTACGAGCCTGATTGCAGAGCTGTTCCACGAGATATGATGCCGGTTCATGGGGCGGGGTGGCGATCGTCGACTCCGCGAAACATGTCCCGTCACGTTTGACGAAACCAAAGGAAGATGTCGTTCCACCGATATCGATTCCAAGTACCACAGATGCCTTTGTCATGTAATGCTCCCTGGCCGTCCGTTTCCCGTTTTCCGGGTCGAAGGGTACCTCATTTTCAGAATACAATCATAACGAAAGATTCCATTTGTTCAATCGAAACTATTGTATCAGACTGGATTGATCCATTTTTGATTTGAGTCATGAGAGAAGTGTCTTGTGTGTGGTACAGTCTTTATTACAAAGAAGGATACTGTTGAGCGTTGAGGAGCGGAGTCCCCGCTTTCTCAGGCTGAATATCATGAAAGGAGAACACTCTATGACAAGTACTCAGGAAAGCCTTCTTGGCCAGGCATTGGATCTGAAAAGCCTCATTTCCTACCAGGAAGGATCCGTGGTAAGTAAAACTCTCATTGATCGGGGTATCGGAACGATAACGCTTTTCTCCTTTGACGCCGGGCAGGGTCTTAGTGAGCATACCGCGCCTTTTGATGCTTTTGTGCAGATCGTCGAAGGGGAGGCGCAGGTTACCATCTCCGGAGAAAAGCACACGGTAAAAGCCGGAGAGATCATTATCATGCCGGCTGATAAACCTCATGCCCTGCGGTCAGACGGACGATTTACGATGCTTCTGGTGATGATTCGCGCATAACGCCTAGATCTGAGTATTGAGTTGGTCGACTGGAGTAGGTCTGTTTAGAAAGAAGAGGAAACGGCAGGTGGAGCCCGGCGGGTGCCGGGTTCCACCTGCAACTAAAGATACATTACTTGAACAGGGTTACAGTTCCATCATCCAGATCGTATTTTGCGGTCACGATCTTAACTTTCCCTTCTTTTACCAGATGTTTGATAACGGAAGACTGCTTGGTCAGGTTCGCTGCAACCAGTCGCACGTTGACATCAACAGCTGTCTCAATCAGTTGAGCCTTATCTTTGCCGGTATATTCTTTTCGCGCCGTCTTTACTGCCGGGGTAATGGTCTTTATTATGGCGCCTATGTTCCCTTCCGGTTTGCCCTTGGCGTCCACAGCCGCAGTTACAGCGCCGCATCTTTCATGGCCCAGAACCATTACCAGCGGGCTGCCGATATGCTCTACCGCATATTCGATGCTTCCAAGAACAATCGGGTCAGGAATGTTGCCTGCGACACGGATGACAAAAATTTCGCCAAGACCCTTGTTAAAGATGATTTCGGGCGGGACCCGTGAATCGGAACAGGAGAGGATTACCGCGTAGGGTTTCTGACTATTAGCCAGGGACTGGCGTGTTGTCGTCAAATCGCAGAGAGTTTGCCTGGTCTGCTGCTGGTCTACGAACTGTTTGTTGCCTTTCATAAGCTTCTGCAGTGCCTCGTCAGCATTCATGCCGACCCCGTTACCTGATGCAAACGCAGCAACGCTCAGTAATGTACCCACTGCCGCGACTGCCGCGACCTTCAAAATATTCCTCGTAATACCTGCCATGTGTTTCCCTCCTGTATCATTGAAATATGGGGCAAATATTTATCATGAATAGCTAAAATACGTCAAATTTAAATGTGATTAAAAATGGTGAGTCTCCGGATTTTCGGCAGAAAGACACTGCCGTCCTGCAGGCATGCCATTCCGCCTCACGGCAAGGGTGAGGTTCCCTTCATGGCGAGCCGACCGGCCAGATCATCGATAAACTGACGGGCGGAACGTCCGGAACGCTGTCCCTTGAACAGCGCCCAGCGGAGGGCTTCGCTCCGTAGTTCGCCCCGGCTGATATCGAGGTTCAGCCGTTCTGCGTAGTGTCCGACAATGGCTAGGTAGGTTTCCTGGGAGAAGGAATAAAAACTGAGAGTAAGACCGAAGCGGTCCGCAAGGGAGAGTTTTTCCGAGATGGCTTCCTCGGGGTGAATCTCTTTTCCAAGATTGTCGTTCATCGGTTCAGGCATAAGGTGGCGCCGGTTGGAGGTTGCATAGAGGAGGACATTTTCCGGTCTGGCTTCGACGCTCCCCTCCAGGATCGCCTTCAGTTCCCGATAGGTGGCTTCACCCTCCTCAAAGGAAAGATCATCACAGAACAGGATGAACCTCCAGGGTGTTTCCCGGACCAGTCTCAGAATATCTGAGATATGGAGGAGATCCCCCTTTTGCACCTCGATGAGCCGCAGGCCCTTCGGAGAGAATGGCTTGAGGAGCCCCTTGATGCAGGAAGACTTTCCCGTGCCTCGCTCACCCCATAAAAGAACGTTGTTTGCCGGGTAGCCTGCCACGAACTGGGCAGTGTTTCTGATTATTTCGTCCCGTGCCCCGTCAACCCCCACCAGGTCGTTCAGATCGAACATGTGGGGATGCTCAATGGGCTGAAGAAAACCTTTGCCCATGCGTTTTTCCCAGCGAAAAGCGATATGTTGTTCAAAGAGCGACGAGTCGGTGCAGAGCGGCAGGGAAGTCATTTCCAGAAAAGTTTCAAAGCGGTCAAGAAGCCGGTCTACCTTGTTGATAATGTCATGCCAGTCTTTTGGTTCTTTATTTTTCATGGGGAGCTGTCTCTTCTCTCGGATTCTTGATTTGATCCGTTATCAATTGGTTGGTTCGCTGCTGTGCGCTGCCTTACGTCGTTACGGGTGAAATGTCATCCTGCCTCAGGCTCATCCTTCCTTCAGGGAGCATTCCCGTTCCCAGGCCAGGTAGCCGTCATCGCTGATATCCCAGAATGAATCGATCCGTTCCTCATACCAGTGAATGTCACCGCATTCCCTCTCGATCTTGCCGAGATACTCCCTGGAGAGCAGTCCTGTGGAATGAAGAAAACGATAGAATTCCCTCACACCGTTCAAATGTCCTTCCAGTTCTCCGACAGTCGGCTCCAGGTTAGAAATGATATACCAGGTCGCCGCAAAAGTGCGGACAATTCCTTCCTTTTCCTGAAAAAGATTCCGGCGACGCGCCGAAACAAGGTAATCACGGAGAAAGTAATCGGCACCGTGAGCCATGGTTCCTGCCTCAAGGGGAGGTACTCCGTTCCGAACGAGATGCTGGTGAAAGTCTCTCAGGAGTTTGCGGCAGAGCTCGTCAACGCGGAGTTCGTCTTCTACGGAGGCAATACTGAAGTCGGTTTTAACAAAGGTACTCATAACAAAATTCCTCGTATTATATCCTGTAACGGGTGTCTGTTTATCTTTGCAGGCGAGGGTCGAGGGCGTCCCGGATTCCTTCTCCGAGAAGGTTGTACGCCAGAACAGTGACCAGTATGGCAACTCCCGGGAAGAGGGAGAGCCACCAGGCGAATTCCAGGTAATCCTTGCCGGAAGTGAGAATGTTTCCCCAACTGGGGGTGGGCGGCTGGACACCGATGCCGAGAAATGAGAGGGCCGATTCGGTCAGGATGGCACCTGCGACGCCCAGTGTTGCGGCAACGAATACCGGCGCAGCAGCATTCGGCAGGATGTGCCGGAAGATGATCCTGAAGTTTGAAGCGCCAATGGACCGTGCAGCGGTAATATAGTCCCTTTCCTTGATGGAAAGTACCTCGGCCCTTACGAGGCGGGCCACGCCCATCCAGCCGGTGATGCCGATAATCAGCATGATGTACCAGATGGACGGCTCAAGCAGGGCAATAACTGCCAGGATCAGGAAGAAGGTGGGAAAGCAGAGCATGATGTCGACGAAACGCATCAGAATGCTGTCCACCCAGCCACCATAGAAGCCTGAGAGCAGGCCGACCACGGTTCCGATGGTAATGGCGATCCCGACAGCCACAAAACCCACTTTGAGGGAGATCCTGGCGCCATAGATGACCCGCGTGAGGACGTCTCTCCCCAGCTCGTCGGTGCCCATCCAGTGGCCTGCCGACGGGGGCAGGAGTACATGGTAGGCATCGATGGTCGACGGATCGCAGGGGCTTATGAACGGCGCGAGGAAGGAGATCAGGAAGAGACCCGCGACAACGAAGGCGCCTGCCATGGCGAAACGGTTGCACCGAAAACGCTGCCAGAAGACCGAATAGAAATAGGAGGTTTTGAATGACATGGCTATGTTCCTCACGCTCGCCCGTGGCGGATGCGCGGATCTGCAAAAGAATAGCAGATATCAGCAAGGAGGTTTCCGATCAGGGTGAGAAATGCGCCGATTACCAGGATGCCCATGACAAGGGGGTAATCCCGGGACATGACTCCGGTGTAGAAGAGCTGGCCCATGCCCGGGATGGCAAAGATTGTCTCGAAGATGACACTGCCGCCGATGAGCCCGGGCAGGGAGAATCCCAGCAGGGTAACAACAGGCAGTAATGCGTTCCTGAGTGCATGCCGATAGATTACGACGCGCTCAGAAAGGCCCTTGGCCCGGGCCGTGGTGATATAGTCCTGGCGGATTACCTCCAGCATGGTGGAGCGCATGTAGCGCGACAGTCCGGCCAGGCTGCCGAAGGTGGCAATCCCCACCGGCAGAATCAGGTGTTTTGCCAGATCCCAGAGCCGTCCAAACGGGCCAAGGAGTTCGCTCCCCATCGAGTGCAGTCCGGAGATCGGGAGCCAGTCGAGTTTTACCCCGAAGAAGTACATCAGGAGAAGCGCCAGCCAGAAGGTCGGGATTGCAAAACCGAGGAAGACGAAGACGGTGATGCCTTTATCCAGAAATGTATCCCGGCGCACCGCGGCCAGAATGCCGATCGGGATTGCCAGGCCGAACTCCAGGATCAGGGCGATGATATTGAGACTGAGGGTGATAGGGATTCGTTCGACGATCTTGTCGGTGACCGGACGGTTGTCCGGTGCGAAAGAGCGGCCGAAATCAAGGCGGGCCATCCGTCCCAGCCAGGTGACATACTGGACGTGGAGAGGTTTGTCGAGTCCATAGAATTCCCTCAGCTTCTGGCGTGCTTCGGCCGATACCTTCGGGTTCATGGCGGTCTGCATGTCGACCGGTTCTCCCGGCGCCAGATGGATAACGGTAAAGGTGATGAGGGTTATCCCGAACAGGAGCGGTATCAGCATCAGAATTCGTTTTATGAGATAGGTTAGCATGGTAAATTTAGCTCGTAGTTCGTGGCTCCCGGATCGAATTTCGGCAAAGAAACGGAAACGGGTGGTCGTTATTTAGCGCTAATACACCTGTTCTGCCTTTGGCACATACCAGTGGATGAAGTTGTAGGTGATTCCGGCAGGCGCCGGCTTGATCCCATGGAAGCGGGCGCTGACCACCGGCAGGGCATCGGGTACATAGAGGAAAGTGTAGGGCTGCTCTTCCGCCAGGATTTCCTGAATGCGGAAGTAACATTCCCGTCGTTTGTCTTGATCGAAGGTTGAACGCCCTTTTTCGATCAGGGAATCCATCTCCGGGTTCTTGAAACCGATGAAATTCAATTCCTTGGGACCGGTCTTGCTGGAATGCCAGACATCGAAAAGATCGGGGTCCGGGGTAATTGTCCAGCCGAGAATGACTGCTTCGAAATTCCCCGGATCGATAAACTGGCTCAGAAAAGATGCCCATTCCACGACCCGGATCTTAACCTCTATTCCCACATCCTTGAGTCGCTGCTGGATTATCTGGGCTGCTTTCAAACGTTCGATATTTCCCTGGTTGGTCAATATCGTGAACCGGAAGGGGCGCCCGTTCTTTACCAGGGTTCCTTCACTGTTCCGATCCTTCCATCCCGCTTCGGCAAGCAGTTCCCGAGCTTTTGCAGGATTATAACCGAAGTCCCTCACTTCTGGTGAATAGGCCCAGGTTCCCGGTTTGTACGGCCCATGGGCGATCTGCCCCATGCCCAGCAGGACGCCCTGAATGATCTCTTCCTTGTTGATGGCCGAGGTGAGGGCCTGCCGAACTTTCCTGTCCTTGAACAGCGGATGCCGGAGATTATAGCCGAGATAGACATAGGTTGACGACGGATAGCGATATTTCCGGAAACGGGAGGTGAACTTCGCTGAGTTCGTCTGCCGGGCGAACTGGACCGGGGTGAGGGCCATCATGTCCAATCCTCCCGATTTCAGTTCCATATACATGGTGGAGCTGTCCGGAATGATTCGGTAGATATAGCGATCTATGTAAGGCCGGCCTTCAAAATACTCGTGATACGATTCAAGGACAACCTTTTGTCCGGCGACCCACTCTTTCAAACGGTAGGGTCCTGTCCCTACCGGGTTGCGGGAAAGTGGACTTTTGGTAATGTCCTTGCCTTCCAGAAGGTGGGCTGGGAGAATCGCGCTTGCCCAGGAGGCAAGAGCCGGGGCGAACGGCTTGCCATAGGTTACCCTGAAGGTATAAGGGTCCACCGCTTCGGCCTGTTTTACCTGTTTGAAGTTTTCGGCGTACGCTGTGGGGGTCTTGGGGTCAATGGTGATTCGGTAGGTATAAAGGACATCCCTGGAAGTGAACTCGACACCATCCTGCCACTTGACTCCATGACGGAGATGAAAGGTTATGATTAGTCCGTCTCTGGATACGTCCCACGATTCCGCAAGATCGCCGACAAGTTTCAGTTCTTTGTCGTACTTGAGAAGGCCGTTGTAGATGA
Source organism: Geobacteraceae bacterium (assembly GCA_028683595.1). Lineage (GTDB taxonomy): Bacteria > Desulfobacterota > Desulfuromonadia > Geobacterales > Geobacteraceae > RPRC01. The sequence goes on from JAQUHM010000144.1 coordinate 7,306, forward strand.
GGCCGGCAACATCAAAGGAGGCACTGTCGGAGGAAAGAATCGGGATGAGGTTTGATGGTTCGCCGATGGTACCGTCAACAAGGGCGTCCCCATAGGCGGGAATGTCCGCCCCTCTGGCAGGAACGGGCCTCTGCCGCGGACTGCTGCTGTCGCAGGATGAGAGAAGTGCTGCTGTAAGGAGAAGAAGGAGTGCAGCGAACTTCCCTTTCATTGCGGACCTTTTGCGTTCTTGAGAGTTTTCAGTTTTTTTGCAACGCTTTTATTTTCAGGATCGACCTTTAACACCTTCTGGTAGAACTTCTTTGCTTGGGGGTAGTCTCCCTTCGCTTCGTAGACATCCGCAAGGTGCTCTAAAATGGTGGGGTCATTATCCGTCAGTTTTACGGCCTTCTCAAGGTTGGCGATTGCTTCATCGTAGCGCTTTAACTTGAAGTAGGCCCAGCCGAGACTGTCGCGGATAAACCCGTCATCGGGTCGCAGTTCGACAGCCTTTTTCAGGTAGCGCAATGCCTCATCCAGGTTTGAGCCCATCTCGGCGTAGGAATAGCCGAGGTAGTTGAGTGCCTGGGCGTCGTCCGGGTTGATGCTGATAACTTTTTTCAGACGGCTGATGGACGCTTCCCTGTTGCCGATCTTGTCATAAAGAACAGCAATACGGAATTGGAGAGCAGTGTTATTGGCAAACTTCTTCTCCACAGCTGTCAGAACCTTCAGCCCCTCGGATGGACGATCAAGTTTCTCGTAAATGCCGGAAAGATAAAGGTAAAGGCCCGCTTTTTCCGGATTCTTGACGATGGCGTCCTTCAGCAGTGATAGTGCCCGCTCAGGCTCTCCCTTTTCCTCGTAAAGGAACGCTATCTGTCCCAGGGCGTCAAAATAGACTGCGGAGGAAACGGGGATTTTGCTGAACTCTTCAATGGCCTTGTCATACTCTTTCTTTTCAGCATAACAGGTTGCCAGGTACAATCGTATCGGGTCGGCCTCGGGATTCTGGGCAAGGATTGCAGAAAATTCCCGGATTGCATCGTCGTACTTTTCCAGTTCCAGATAAATCAGCCCTATCTTGCGCCGGACCTCCTGTCCCTCGATCCCTTCGAATGAAAGGGTTTTCAGCAGTGCAAGGGCATCTTCCAGGCGCTGCTGCTGAATATACAGTTGAATGAGGTGTTGTGCTACATTCTGGTTCAAGGGGTTAATGGTGAGGACTTCCTGGAAAATCTTGACAGCCTCGTCATAGCGGTTGGTGTTTTCCAGCGAGAGACCCAGGTCGATCAGCGCCTGCTCGAAATCCGGTTTCAGCTCGATGGCTTTGCGATAATAGGTGGCTGCGTCCTGGTACAGCTTCATCCGTTCGTAAGACTTGCCCAGGTAGTAGTAGCCGAGTGCCGAATCAGGAGATGTCTTCAAAAGGTTTTTCAAGACCTTGACCGCTTCTTCGTACTCGTATACCTTGAGGTACGATACTGCCAGATTGATGACAGCATCTT